>DATGXQ010000603.1:0-6673 GCA_035298905.1 Nostocaceae cyanobacterium
CTGCTGAATTGATTGAACGAGTTCATCTCTTTGAACAAGACATTAATTGTCACCCCCTGGAAATTTGTGACCGCCTCTGGGTGAAAAATCATCTTGACCCGGATGAAGAAAAACTACGGTTTTCAATCTAGATGTGGTTTATCTTTCTAAAATTCAGTGTTTCAAAGTCTAACTGCTGACTCTTTATTCTCTTTAATCTGTACGTATTGAGAATATTCTATTCTGTCAAACCCTTTTGGGAAGCGCAATTCAGGACTTAGCGTCAATTTGCGATCGCCTGCACTCCACAAAGGGCGATCGTCCTCATCAATTTAAGTTGACAGATGGAAATTTAACTACAGTAATCTTTAGCATCCTGCACTGACTTGATGAAGATTGGTGAGTCTTTGGAAATTACGAATTCGCTTAATCCGACGTGCGTTGGCTGGTGTTGGTTTTTCTCGTTTGAGGATTGTTCAACCCAGTCGTAGGTATATCCTAGCTGAGTCCAAGGGTAGGGTACAGTAGAGATATCTGACTTTATACCGTGAGTAGGCCCGCTTTTATCTTGATAGCGTTGAGCGTACTGTTTGTAGAACCATTCTTGATAGTTTGGGGATACAGATATGAATTGATTTAAAGAACGAAAGTCTAGTTGAGCTTCATGATCATTAATTTCTGGATCAGGGCTGGGGCGAAAGAGAAAATGTGGATCAACCCAGATTTCAACTACTTGGCGCTTTTTATTAGGCGCGTCAGGAGGCAGTCCGAGAAGTTGGTTGAGTCGTAAGGCTAACTTTTCTGGGGAAGTGTTTGTTGTTGAAGTGTAGTTTTGGCAAAAGTTTTTCAGGTCGGGTGCAGCCGTAACCCATACATCTTTGTCAGGAATGAACTGCTTCTCCTTCTTTTCAGTATAACGATCCCAAGTTGTCCAAGTGACAACTAAGACACGTCCATCTTTATCCCAAATTAGATTCTTATTGGAGGGCGTAATAGCGGTGAGATTCCTGAAAATTTTTTCGGGTGTTGGCTTTCTGGCATCTTCGACGGCATCCCAATATTCTTTGGGAATTTCTACCATTTCAGGCGGACGACTGTCTTGGGCACGAACTGGAGTGCATATAGCCCCAGCTACCTCAAAAATGCCTAGCAAGATGAGAATTGCAGAGAGGTGAATTGGCTTTTTGGATTTGAACATATCAAGTTTTACCGTACAATATAGTTGCCAAAAAAAGACTATGAAGAGATCAGGCTACTGTAGTAGAGTTATTGTCTTCCCAAAAGACAACTCAAAAACTACTGTTTATGTGACTTAAAGGAATAGTTTGCCGAACCCAGAGCCTGACTGGTTTTGTGGTGGAATTTCTGTTTTGCAAGAGTGCGATCGCTTCTCCATTTCAGAACAATTGACGGGGCGGCCAACTGGCGTTTTCAGTCTCATCTTCTCCAGAATGATCCAGAGTTGAGATAATAGCTTTAGGAACATCAGTTTTGGGAAGCTTAATATGCACTACAAAGTTATCTTCAGGACACTCATCTATCTCCTTTAATACTTGACTCAATTTATCCAAATTTGAGACGAAACGCCCTTGACCTCCAAAAATGCTTGCCAAGTTTTCGTAATTCCAGTGATGAAGTTCATTGTATGGATAAACTTTATTAAGGATTGTTTCCTGATATTGTTTTGGAGGCTGGCGAAAAGGATTCGGATTTACTAACTTTTGTTCAATGCCATAAATCCCATTAGCTAATACAAATACCACTGTATTATGACCAAGGTAATGATGATCAGAAACAGCTTGACAAGTTTCTTGAAAAGCTCCATCACCGACAATTACTATTGGGCGTTTTTCTGGTAGCGCACACTTAACTCCCGTAGCAGCCGGAACTGAATAGCCAATAGCCAGCCAAGATGCTTGAGCAATAAAACCGTTGGGTTGGAAAATCTTCAAACTTTGAGCTAAAATTAATGGGAATCCAGCATCGGCGACAACAACACAATTATTTTTATTATGCTCTTGCTGTAACCATGTGTTAATTTCCTGGCCAAAATCATTAAATGTCAGAGCCTCATCTTGATTACAGGTATTTTTGGTTGATGATATTTGTACCAAATTTTCTGGCTTGTAAGCTTCAAGGGGGCATTCCGCTTGGAGTAGCTCCTCAGTCAAGCACTGAATATAATCACCTAATTCAACATTGGCAAAATATTTAGAACCAACGATTACACCATTATGAGCCGCCAGCACTGTGCGATCGCTGCCAATATTTTGGTTTCCTGTATCTTTTCCCGTTGTCCAAGCACCAATACCAATCAAACAAGCAGCAGCATCTTTTTCTAGCAGTTTTTCAATGTTCTCTAATGTGAGAGTTTGTGTGCCTTGAAAAGCCCGACAATCTTCGGATAATACTGATTTACTCAGTGCAGAGGTGACAAAAGTTAGGTCTAGTTTTTCTACCAGTTCTCGAAATTGTGACTGTAACCGCTTGCGTTGGATTTCAATCCCAGCCCAGAGTAGAGGCTTTAATTTCTTTTCTGAGTGCGACTCTGCCAATTTTTGCAATAACTTGACTGTCTCTTGAGCTGCTATTCGCGCTTGCCCATTAGACTTTCTAGCTTCAGGTGCAAGCTCGCTAAAAAGACGCAGTTTTAAAGGATTAGGTTTTTGACACTCAGCTCGCCATACGTCTTCAGCGACTTCCAAATAAACCGGTTGACTACGTGTTATGCAAGCAACGATCGCCGTATCAATTTGATAGGGAGCTTGACGTGCATCAATAATTCGCTCTGTAGCCGCAGTTACCTGACTGAAAACATTAAAGTCGCTGAATTGGTTTTCTGTCATGTGCGAGTAGAGCAGTCTGGCATTTTTTTCATTGAGGTTTTCTTTAAAAGTGGGTGCGCCATTAATCACAACAACTGGAACCCGTTCTACAAAAGACCCGGCGGTAGCATTCAGCAAGCTAAAAGCACCTACACCATAGGTTACGCATACCGCTCCGATACCTTTTATACGTGCGTAAGCATCAGCAGCATAACCCGCGCAAATTTCATTGGGATTGCCAGTAATTTTAATTGGTGATGCAGGGTCTTCCAAAATCGTATCTAGCAGGGGTGCAGAGTAGTTTCCTGCTACACCAAACAAGCGGTCTAAGCCCTGTTCTTCTAAACGATATTTGAGATATTGAGCAACGGTAAATGTCTGACTCATTGGCAAACTCCTGGTTGATGTTGTTGAACAACTTTGTTGTGTATTTCTTTAGCTGCACGAATTGCTGACTCGATCGCTCCCTCAATCCATGCGTGTTTTAATGAAGTATGTTCCCCTGCAAAATGAACGTTACCTTCTGATAAACCAATATGGGGGTGCAAGTTAGTTAACTGACCTGGTGCAAAAATCGCTGCTTCTCCAAAAGCATAGAAATCTTCCATCCAGCTTTGGCTTTTACCCCAACCTGTAAACAGCTTCCTAATTCCTTCACCGTAAATATCCACTAGTCCATTGAGAGCAAATTGATAACGCTCCTGTTCAGGAATAGAATCCCAGCGATTGGCATCATCCGACCAAGTATAACTAGCTAAAATTACGCCTCCCTCGCTACCTTCCACCTTGTGGCTAGGATAGTAAATAAAGCGGTTAGGTGTGTCAGTAATCGAACCACCACCGTAAGAGTTATGACCACGATACTCCTGATCACCCAAGTTCTCTTTCAACTTCCACTCAGCCTCATCCCATTCCCAAAAGCGCTTGCTAAATTCTAGTAAAACTTTAGTAGCAGCATCATAATGCAATTCAATAATTGCTCGACGTTTGTGATAAGAAAACTTAGGTTCTACTTTCACAAATCGCAAAGCAGAAAACGGAATAGCAACAATGGCAAAATCAAAATAATCATATTCGTTGCTACATAAACCTTTTTTTTCATGCAAAAATTCCAGTTTATCTTTTTCAACAGCGTTTGTATTTGAGGGTTCATTCAGAACTTTAACTCTGACTTTTGAGTTTTCACGATCTCCCCAATACAATTCCTTCACCCGTGCATTAAAAATAATATTCTCTTTTAGTTCGGGTAATAAAGCATAAGGTAATTGCCAATTTCCGCCTGCAAGCTCCAAATATTCAGCATCTGAGTTGATGTAAGTCGTCTCAATAAAGCTTTGAATGAAGGATAAAAACATCCGAGAAGTAAGATTTTCAATTGTGCCAATATATTCGATGACTTCTTCAGGATAACCAGCTACTGTTTTGAGATAGTTATGCATATTGTAGTCATCATATTTGTCAATAATCTCCTTCCATCCTTCAATACGTTGTCTAATTGATAGGCTAGAATCAACTTTAGATTTCAGACATCCTAAAGCTGCCGCTAGTAGTTGGCTTGAGGTTGCGTCCTGAAATTCTTCAGGAACTGTAAAGCCTACTTCTTTAACAGGAAATTGACTACTATTGTATTGCTCACGACGCTTGAGTTCACCATTAGTTTTTAACCAAGTCCGAAATGTCTTTTTTTGAGGATCATCTTTCGCAACATCTACATTATAAAATGGACGAACTTTGTCTTTAAGTCCTAGTTTTTCGATTAAAGCCTGAACTAATGGATGAACCGTAGGAATACGCATAGCACCAGCTTCTGCATACTGCATTGGGTCGTCAAAAGGTCGTTCTACTTGTTCATTATGAAAAGTTTTGGGTTTCTGATGAAAAGTTTTAATTCTTCCACCTATTCTATTTCCATTAGCTTCAAGAATAGTAACTTTAAACCCCGCATCCTTAAGAAGTTTGCCAGCTAATAATCCAGCAATTCCTGCACCAATAATTAAAACTTTTTTCCGTTCCTGATTTGCAGCTATTGGGGGTAGTCCCTTTTGAATAATAGATTTATATTCTGGAATAAAAGAATTTCCTTCCTTATCTACCGTTAGAATTTGTCTTGCCAACCAATCTAATGTTGAACTCATTTTTATGGTAAACCTCTTGATGTGGAAATTTTCTTTAATCTCAATCAAACACTTGTTTTCTTGACCATAATGCCAAGTATAGGAGAGTTTTGAACGTATTTTTTCAGGATTTTTCAGTAAATTAAATAATTGTTATTTCAGGTAAATTCAGGTAAATTCAGGTAAATTCAGGTCATAAATGTTGTATGTTGAAAAATAGCTCATAAAAATAACCCAAAATATCCTAAATTTTGGGCTAAGGATTTAAACTGAAGTTCCCCCAAAGCAGATATACTAAATAGACTTCTAAGCTTTATTTCTACCCCTCTTTTTGATTCAAGAGGGGGTGAATTTTTATCAAACTAAGGTTGGTGTAGCTTTTAGAGCAAAAATCTTTTCGATGATATCTTCTACAACTTTATCTGGTGTAGAAGCACCGGAGGTTACACCGACTGTAATTTTACCTGTGGGTAGCCAGTTTTCTGTAATGGTTAATTCTCCAGTTAATTGGCGATGTTCAATTGTATTATTGGTTTTGATGCGTTCTACACTATCAATATGATAGGAAGGAATACCCCGCTCAAAGGCTATTTGTTGAAGTTGAGTAGTATTTGAGGAATTGAAACCACCGATTACTACCATTAAATCTAGCTTATCTTCTACTAACTCTAACATGGCATCTTGGCGTTCTTGGGTAGCGTCGCAGATGGTGTTAAAGCTTTGGAAGTGTTGATTTAATTCTGTGGGTCCATATTTACGCAACATTGTATGTTCAAATAGCTTACCGATTTTTTCGGTTTCGCCTTTGAGCATTGTAGTTTGGTTAGCGATACCAATACGTTCTAAATCTCGATCGGGATCAAATCCTGGGGAACAAGCTTTAGCAAATTTGGTTAAAAATTCCTCACGGTTTCCACCATTAAGAATGTAATTAGCAACATATTCGGCTTGTTGTAGATTTAGCACAATTAGATATTTACCAGCAAAGGAACTGGTGGCGATCGTCTCTTCATGCTTGTATTTACCGTGAATAATTGAGGTGTAATCACCTTTTTTGTGCTTTTCTACGGTATTCCAGACTTTGGACACCCAAGGACAAGTGGTGTCTACGATTTTGCAGTTTTTTTCGTGGAGAATCTGCATTTCTTGAACACTTGCACCAAAGGCAGGAAGAATCACCACATCACCACTATCGACAACGGAAAAGTCTTTTTGATTGTCAATGACAGGAATGAATTTTACTGCCATTTCCTGCATTCTTTGGTTAACGGAAGGGTTGTGAATGATTTCATTGGTGATCCAGATGCGTTCTGTGGGGAAGTGCTGACGGGTTTCATAAGCCATTGCTACAGCACGTTCTACTCCCCAACAAAAGCCAAAAGCTTGCGCTAGACGGATGGTGACTTCACCTCTGGTCAGGGTGTAGTGGCGATCGCGTATTTCTTGAATTAGTTTACTTTGATATTCAGATTGCAACTGGGTGGCGACTTCTGCTTGATGGCCAAACCCTTTGCGATTGTAGTTTTCGGAATGGTTCAGACTGCGTTTAAATGCTTTGGTGTCCATTTGGGTTTTGCCATTAAAAATCACTATTTCTCATTTTCGCTTGCTTGGAGTGATTTGGAGTGATTTGGGGTGATTGGGGATTGGGGATTGGGTATTGGGGATTGGGGATTGGGTATTGGGTATTGGGTTTTGGGTATTGGGAAGAAATTCTTGTTTCTCCCCTCTCCGCGTCACCCCTCCCCGCGTCTC
>DATGXQ010000604.1:0-24917 GCA_035298905.1 Nostocaceae cyanobacterium
GGGAGATGGGGAGATGGGGAGATGGGGAGATGGGGAGAAAAAGAATCTTTACTGTTCCCTGTTCCCTGTTCCCTGTTCCTTCTTGCTAAATCTGACTTTCTTATCTTTGAATTTTGAATTTTGAATTTTGAATTTTTCCTATGACTACTTTTTTGGAAGTTGACCACATTGATCGAATATTTAAGCTGCCTAATGGTAGTAAATATATTGCCCTGAAAAATATTGAATTAAAAATCAAACAGGGAGAATTTATTTCTCTAATTGGACATTCTGGTTGTGGTAAATCGACTTTACTGAATATTATTGCTGGTTTAGATCGGGCTAGTGTCGGTGGGGTAATTTTAGAAGGTCGGGAAGTGAGAGAACCGGGACCCGATCGCATGGTGGTTTTTCAAAACTACTCCCTACTCCCTTGGTTAACTGTGCGGGAAAATATCGCGCTGGCTGTGGATGAAGTCTACCAAAATCACCCAAAAGGTCTGCGTCGGGAAATTGTGGAAGAAAATATTGAGATTGTCGGGTTGCGTCATGCTGCTAATAAACGCCCTAGTGAATTATCAGGAGGGATGAAGCAGCGAGTAGCGATCGCCCGTGCTTTGGCTACCCGTCCCAAATTATTATTGCTAGATGAACCTTTCGGGGCTTTGGATGCTTTAACACGGGGTAGTTTGCAAGCCCAACTAATGAAAATCTGCAATGAACACAATGTTACTTGTGTGATGGTAACTCATGATGTGGATGAGGCGCTATTGTTGAGCGATCGCATCGTTATGTTAACCAATGGCCCAGAAGCGCACATCGGACAAATTTTAGAAGTACCTATCCCCCGTCCCCGTCAGCGATTAGAAGTGGTCAATCATCCCAGCTATTACAATCTACGGAATGAAATGATTTATTTTCTCAATCAGCAAAAACAAGCCAAAAAACGACAATCAAAAGTTACAGCACCAACAATCATTACTCGCAACAACTTAGAAAAAACAAACTTAGAAATTGGCTTTGTTCCCCTCACCGATGCTGCACCTTTGATAGTTGCTAAAGAAAAAGGTTTCTTCGCTGAGTATGGTTTAAATGTAAATCTGAGTTGGGAACCTAGCTGGAATGAAATCGCTAGAGGTATTGCCACTGGCAGGTTAGACGCTGCCCAAATGGTTGCAGGAATGCCTTTAGCTATGACTTTAGGTGCAGATAATGACAATCCTGTACCTGTTGTCACTCCAATGATTCTTTCTCGCAACGGTAACGCTATTACTTTCAGTAAACAATTATTTAATGCTGGGGTCAAAGATTTAGCCCAATTTCAAAACGCTATCAGCGTTGAATCAGACAGAACTCCAATTTTGGGTGTTGTTCATTCCGCTTCCATGCAAAACCTACTTTTACGCTATTGGTTAGCTGCGGGTGGAATTCATCCTGATCGAGATGTTAGCTTAATTGAAATTGCACCACCGCAAATGGTGATTTCTCTCCGCAATCAATTAATAGATGGTTACTGTGTTGGAGAACCTTGGAATTCTCGTGCTGTTGCTGAAGAATTAGGTTTTGTTATTGCTACTACTGGCGAAATTTGGTCTGAACATCCTGAAAAAGTTTTAGGAGTAAGGGAAGATTGGGCGCAACAAAATCCGCAAACTCATATTGCTTTAGTTAAAGCATTGCTTATGGCTTGTGAATACTGCGATGATTTACGCAACCGTGAAGAAATTTTCCAATTAATCTCTCATCCTAATTACTTAGGTAACGATTCTCCTCATCTCCGTCCAGGTTTTATTGACCCCTATCAACGTGGTGACGGTACAAAACCTAAATTATTGACAAAATTTAATCAGTTTTATTTGCATAAAGCTAACTATCCTAATCGAGATGAAATGTTATGGATTCTTACACAAATGGCGCGTTGGGGTTTAGTGGCTTTTCCTAAAAACTGGGTAGAAGTAATTGATAGAGTCTGTCGTACAGATGTGTTTGGTCTAGCTGCACGAGAATTAAGCTTACTAGATATGGGACGAGAAGCACCAATTCAATTATTTGATGGTAAAGAATTTAATTCATCTGAACCTATTAAGTATCTTCAGAATTTAAAAATTAAACGTCAACTTCGAGTAGAGGAAGTTTTCATTTAAATATGTACAATTTCAAGCATAAACAAGATAAGGAAAATGAAGAACATGCGTAAACAAGAAAAAATAAAAATCAAAACTGAAAGAAAGTATTATCATCTTATACTTGTGTTCTTCTGACAAAGTTTCACAATGTAAATACAAAAAGCCAAGATAGCAATACAAAAGCTTACGATGTCAATACAAAAACTTAAGATAGCAATGCAAAAACTTACGATTGCTTTGCAAAAGCTTAGTTTTTAAATGCAAAGTTTTAACATTGACATCTTAAAACTACTAATCAACTAAATTATCAATCACTTAACCAATCATGCAAACAATCAACCCAAGCAACACCAAAACCCTTATCAGTCAACCTATCAAGCACAAAGCAGAAGACTTTTTAATTATTGAAGGTGTCAATAAAATTTATCCTACACCCGAAGGCCCTTATACAGTCCTAGACGAAATCAATCTGAAAGTACGGGAGGGCGAATTTGTTTGTATTATTGGTCATTCAGGTTGTGGTAAGTCAACCTTACTCAATATGATTTCTGGCTTTAACACTCCTACCAATGGCATAGTTTGGTTACAAGGTCAACCAATTAAAGAACCAGGGCCAGATAGAATGATGGTTTTTCAAAATTATTGTTTACTGCCTTGGTTAAATGTGTTTGAGAATGTTTATTTAGCCGTTGATGCCGTATTTCCTAGAAAAAGCCAAGCAGAAAAACGCGCTATCGTCAGAGAACATTTAGCGATGGTGGGATTAACAGAAGCAGCCGAAAAGAAACCAAATCAGATTTCTGGAGGGATGAAACAACGAGTAGCGATCGCCCGCGCTTTAGCTATTCGTCCCCAAGTTTTAATTCTGGATGAACCTTTTGGTGCTTTGGATGCTATTACCAAAGAAGAATTACAAGAAGAACTCCTACAAATTTGGCAAGAACATCAAGTTACAGTTTTGATGATTACTCATGATATTGATGAAGCATTATTCCTTGCAGATAGATTAGTCATGATGACTAATGGCCCCGCCGCAAATATTGGTGAAGTGCTAACAATTCCTTTTCCTCGTCCTCGTAATCGTCAGCGCATCATGGAAAATCCTGAATACTATCATCTGCGAAATCATGCCCTTGATTTCCTCTATCGTCGCTGTGAAAATCATCAAGAGTAAGCAGAGTTTTTCTGATTTACTAGAATTAAGATTTAAACGCAAATGGACGCAGATAGACGCAGATGTTGGCGCAGCTTTTCCTTTGGAACGCTACGCGAACCCGCAGGGTACGCAGATAAATCAGCATAGCAAAATTTATCTTTGAGTTCTGATAATTATAAATTTGTCTGCACAAACTAACAAACCAAGATGATTAACAACCAGATTTAGTATTAGCTGATATTAGCTTGGGTAGCCGAGAATTGATTTATTCGTTCGGCACTTTTTCTTGTGTATTCTTTGGCCAAATTTTTACTATTCAATTAATAAATTTCAACACTATGAAGGGATTTACAAAAACTATCTGTCCTTATTGTGGAGTAGGTTGTGGCTTAGAAGTCTCACCAACCAAAGATAATCAAAGTTGGAAAGTTAGAGGAGATAAATCACATCCATCTAGTCAGGGAATGGTTTGTGTTAAAGGTGCAACTGTAACTGAATCTTTAGATCAAGATAGATTGCTTTATCCCATGTTTCGTAAATCTTTAGACCAAGAATTTAGTCGGATTAGTTGGGATGAAGCTTTTGAGATTATTACTCAACGTATTCAAACTATTTGCTTAACTCAAGGTGCAGAAGCAATCTGTATGTATGGTTCTGGACAATTTCAAACTGAAGATTATTATGTTGCTCAAAAATTACTCAAAGGTTGTTTAGGTACTAATAATTTTGATGCTAATTCCCGCTTGTGTATGTCCAGCGCTGTTTCTGGATATGTGCAAAGTTTTGGTGCAGATGGACCGCCTTGTTGTTATGATGATTTAGAGTTAACTGATTGTGCCTTTTTAATAGGCACAAATACAGCAGAATGTCATCCGATAGTGTTTAATCGATTAGCGAAATATCATAAAAAAAATACCCATGTAAAAATGATTGTGGTCGATCCTCGCCGCACTCCTACGGCGGAAGCTGCTGATTTACATTTAGCAATTAAACCAGGTACAGATATTGATTTATTAAATGGTATTGCTTATTTATTATGGCAAGGAAATTATATTAATGAAGTATTTGTTGATGATTGTACCAGTAATTTTCCTGCCTATGCGGAAGTAATTCGCCACTATACACCGGATGTTGTTGCTGATCAATGTGGAATTAGTATTGCAGATTTAGAAACTGCGGCTAAATATTGGGGTGAATCCAATAGAGTATTATCTTTGTGGTCAATGGGGGTAAATCAATCAACAGTAGGAACTGCTAAAGTTAGAACTATTATTAATTTACATTTAATGACGGGACAAATCGGTAAACCAGGGACTGGGCCTTTTTCTTTGACTGGACAACCTAATGCTATGGGTGGCAGAGAAGCAGGAGGTTTAGCACATTTATTACCTGGTTATCGTTCTGTAAAAAATGATCAGCATCGGGCAGAAGTTGAGGATTTTTGGCAATTAGAAAGAGGACAAATCTCGCCTCATCCCGGTTTAAGTGCTTGGGAAATGATTACTGGTTTAGAAAATGGTGATGTAAAATTATTATGGATTGCGGCGACAAATCCGGTGGTGAGTATGCCAGATTTGGAAAGAACTAAACAAGCATTATTAAAGTCGCCTTTAACAATTTATCAAGATGCTTATTATCCTACAGAAACTTCTGCTTACGCTCATCTTTTATTACCCGCAGCCCAGTGGAGTGAAAAAACTGGGGTCATGACTAATTCGGAACGAGTAGTAACATTATCTGCGGCTTTTCGTCAACCACCGCAAGAAGCAAAAGCTGATTGGGAAATTTTTGCGGAGGTGGGGAGACGTTTGGGTTTTGCTGACAAGTTTGCTTTTGAAAATTCGGCGGAAGTTTATGCAGAATTTGTACAATTAACAAGCGATCGCCCCTGTGATATGTCGGGTATTAGTCATGAATTATTAGCAACTCAAGGCCCCACTCAATGGCCTTACCCCATCAACAATCAACCATCAAAACGTCTCTACACAGATTTACGTTTTCATACTCCCGATGGACGTGCGATATTTGCAGCTTATTTCTCTAGGGGATTAGCAGAACCCCCCGATGCCAATTATCCTTTTGTCTTAACTACCGGGAGAGTTTACGGACATTGGCACACCCAAACCCGCACCGGGAGAATCGAGAAAATCCGACAAATGCATCCCGAACCGTTTATAGAAATTCATCCCCGTGATGCAGCAACTTTAGGTATCATGGAAAATCAGATTGTGGAAGCGCGATCGCGTCGTGGTGCAGCCAGATTTCCGGCTAAAATTACCAGAGCGATCGTCCCCGGCACTGTGTTTGTGCCTATGCATTGGGGAACACTATGGGCAGACAATGCCGAAGCTAATGCCCTCACTCATCCAGAATCTTGTCCCGACTCCCTCCAGCCAGAATTAAAAGCTTGTGCAGTCCAATTAATTCCCATTACTCTGGAAATTAATACCCAAAATTATCAACTCCAGTCCTGAAAATGATATGCTGATACAAGCATAACTAGCAACATCCTTCATCATCATTCCATTTGATTACAGCAGAATTCAGGAGTCAGGAGTCAGGAGCGGAGCCGGAGACGCTCCGCCTCCGGTCAGAAGCGAAAGCCGCTTTGTGTCTGAGTTTCGATTTTCAATTTGTACCTCATATACTTGAAATCTGCTGTATTAATACTAATTCACTCAAAGAAATCTATAGATTTAAACTGGGAAACTTGGATCAAATCCTATTTTCCCCATTTTTAATTTTGCGATAAGTTTGAGTGGTGGTTTCTGCTGCTCAGAGCGTTGATGATTCTCAATGTTGAATTGTTACAACCTGGGCTAAATCTGGTAGTTTAGGTGAATAGCTAACAATCTATCCCAAAATAGCCTATTTTTACCATAGAAATTCATCTATGGTATTGATTTTGCTTTGTGAATTCATCTCAACTAAGGGGCATTACCATGAAAAGAACCTTTCATAAGTTAATTAAAGTTTTCAAACATGATGAAACTTTTAACTTTGTAATTGAACATGTTGAAGTTATAGTTGCTAAAGTTCTCTCGATATTCATGGTGATAGTAATTTTTGCCATGCTCATCGATTTAGGCATATTTTTGTATAAAGAATTATTTACCACATCTTACGACAGAATAACTGATGTTGTATTTAAAGTATTTGGCTTCTTTCTGAATGTTTTAATTGCGTTAGAAATTTTAGAAAATATTACAGCCTACTTGAAAAAACATGTTTTTCAAATTGAATTAGTTATTGCTACTTCTTTAATTGCTCTGGCTCGAAAAATTATCATTTTGAAACTAGATGAAGTGACAGGCACTCAGATTATTGGCTTAGGAATTGCCATCTTATCTCTATCCATTTGCTATTTCATTGTGCGCTCAAGTCATCAGAAATAGCTACAAGATATAATAGTCAGAATTCAGGAGTCAGTAGCCTGAATAGTTATCACTCCAATAATAGATATTGGTCATATTTAGTGAAAATCATTTAGCTGGATTCTCAAATTTTCCTTAATTCTAAATTCTGGATGCTTTAGAATACTTACATATAATATATAATAAATATCTTCTATTTTTTATTCTATTTATGGCTGTTTTTTTTGCTTTTGAAGCAGACTTTGTGGATTCTCTACGCTGTATTCCCATGCAGGTACGTTACAAATTAGATACCTGCGGCATTAAACTAAAATTAACTGATTGGCATCAGTTAACACCAGAAGAACGCCAAGCCTTAGTAGAATTACCTTGTACAACAGAGACAGAAATTCAAGCTTATCAGGATTATCTGCAAAAATTAATTTTAGAACGCACAGGTACAGTAGCCAGTCGATTACCAATTGAACCTCATCCCCCTTGGCTAGACACGACACAAATACCTGATAGCTTGCAATTGAAAGCACAAGAAATTAACGTGCATATTTCTTTACAGCAGTGGATTAGTCTAACTCCTTTACAACGTTTTGCGCTGCTGAAATTGAGTCGTTCAGGACATGAAAACAAAAATTTTCCTCAAGCGATCGCAGAATTTAATTTATAGCCATTGGTCATAATTCAGGTATGGAGTTATACGCCCTTCCAGTACCAAGCCAAAAAATCAACCATACTGAACTTAGCAAAGATTAGTAAAGAGTTGTGAAGAATACTGTTTTTTTATGGGCTAGATGTTGTCTAAACTACTGCATTCAGACTCTACATTAGACAAACACAATAACTTCTAATTTTGCCGGGAAAATTTTTCATTTCTGAGGAGTTTAGTGAAGTTATAGTGTATTTAGCTTTGCTGTTGCTGCTAATGTGGCTAAAGTTAAGTCTATAGCCACAACTTCCGAATCCGTTTAGACACCCTCACTAACTCGATGACAGGCAAAAACACAAGACATAATGCATTTCTACGGCTAGTGTCTAGTAATGGAGCGGTTGAGTCAGAATCCCGCCATTCACTGCTTGCCAATAAAGAGATGGTAATTGGACGCGATCCCAGCTGTCAAATTGTCTTGGATGCCATGTTACACCGCATGGTATCTCGTCGTCATGCAGTGATTCGTCCTCTTTCTCCATCTCCAGATGGTAGATTTAGCTGGGTAATATGTGATTTAAACAGTGCTAATGGCACATATTTAAATGGGCAACTTTTAGCAGGTTGTCAAGAATTGCATTTAGGCGATCGCATTTCTTTGGGTGCTGACGGGCCACAACTAATTTTTGAGTACGAATTTGCCTCTCAACCAACGGTGATGACCCTGACCCAAGTTACATCACTATCTGCTTTACCACCACAGAAAGATTCAGTTAGCTTTACCCAATTATTTCCCATTCTCTCCACTGGTAAAGATTTAACACGCAAAGCTTACTTAATCCCCGGCATCCTCACCGTAGTTTTTGTGGTGTTGATGTTTGCTACAGTCGGTCAGGCCCAAGCTAATCAAGTGATAGTCGGCACTTATATTGCTTTTGCTGCTTATTACTTTGTTTATCAACTGTGTGGGAAACCTAAACCTTGGTGGGTGCTGATAGCAGTAGCTTTAAGTACAATGCTGATTGTCTTGAGTCCCCTACTCAGATTATTTATTATTGTTTTTCGGGAAATTCTTCCTGGTAGTTTACCCTTACCCCAAGAATCACTCACCTTTACAGAATTACTGATCAGAATGTTTTTTGGTGCAGGGTTAATGGAGGAATTATTAAAGGCATTACCGATTATAGGAGTATATTTTATCGGCCTGTTGGTGCGATCGCCCCTCAAAGAAAAAATTGGTGTTTGGGAACCTCTAGACGGAATACTGCTAGGTACAGCCTCGGCTGTTGGGTTCACTTTATTAGAAACCCTTGGTCAATATGTGCCGATGATTACCCAAAATGTTACCCAACAATCTGGATTAGGTGCAGGGCAGTTAGTCGGCTTACAACTGCTCATTCCCCGGATTTTAGGGTCTGTAGCTGGACACATGGCATACAGTGGCTATTTGGGCTATTTTATTGGTTTAGCTGTTCTCAAACCCTTAATGAGTTGGCAAATTCTCGCTGTTGGTTATTTCAGCGCCGCAGCCCTCCACGCTCTTTGGAACACTACAGGTTTTAGTAACCCTTTATTATTAGTAGTGGTGGGGGTTTTATCATACGCCTTTTTAATGGCCGCCATCCTCAAAGCTCGTGCTTTATCACCCACGCGATCGCAGAATTTTGCTACTCGCTTCCTTGGCCCAAAATAAGCAACATATAGTAATCCGATTTGAGTCATGAACTTACTGGTGGAGGCGGGGTATTGGGTATTGGGTATTGGGTATTGGGACTGTTCACATCTCATTTAGGATTACTATAGATATAAATCAAAATAGTTTGTCATGTTACCCAAGGATGCAACATGACATACATGATATATATTCTTAATTGCCAACAGCAAATCTACTCAATCCTTATACCAATACAAACTGGCCAACCTTGATAAAATCATACTCGACCAATTTTGAATTTGGCGGAAAGTTCTGTAGGCAGTGAGACCAGTGCTGTAGCAGGGTTTCCTTCCGTAAGCAACTGGCGAATCTTTTATGAGTTTGCCACGCCCTGGAAACTTTTCAAGACGAATTTTGAATTGGTATTAATTAGTCCTTGGTTATATAGTTTATTTCTCAAGGTAGATGCCACAGTTTAGTGATTAGCATATACATGATATATGCTGGCAATTTTTCATTAGTAAATCACAAAAGTAAGAATTCAGGAGTCAGGAGTCAGGAGTCAGAGTAGTTATTATATAAAGAATAGAGATTAGTCATATTTGGCCAAAATCATTTAGCTTGATTCTCCAATTCTCTCTTATTCTGAATTCTGGATTCTGGATTCTGAATCCTTACTCACAAAACAATTAACAAGCGCAACTATTTGAATAGACTAATCACAAATTGGTCTACATGATTGCAGATTAAAGAGAAAAAATTGATATCAGCAATGAGTTAAATTTCTGTGTCGATTTCTTGGAGTACCTGAAAAGCATAGTGAGCGATCGCTAAAGTTACCTTTGCCTGCTCAATTTCTGATAAATTTGACCACTCTCGGTCATTTAAAGTATTAATTATAGATGGTTCATTTTCTATAGTATTGCTACGCATAGCATAGGCATAAGGACGCGCCAACACTAGCAAATCATCGCTTTGCCAATCAGGGAGTAAAGATTGAACACAACTAACTAACTTCTCACCAGTAGAATGCTCTAATTTAAATAATTCAGATGCCTGATTAGCGATCGTATTCAGCCAAGCTGAAGGAATAAAGGCTGCAAAGGCTTGATGAAGAGATTGTTGTAAATGATTTACCACCTGTTGCAGTTGATGATTAGTTTGAGTAGGGGAGATTGCTGACCAAAGTGTATCTAAATGATTATAAAAATTCTCTGTCCTAGTTATCGGTTCTTCAGTCAAAAAATCTGCAAATGGACACTGTTGCTCTAATTGGGAGAAATAAGCTTCTGTTTCCTCATCAGCAGTATTCCAAGGATAAGTCCCATCTTCTGGTTCTAATAATGCTGTTAATAACTCCAAATCTAGGCTAGATGGTAAAGGATGGAAAGTGTTAGGAGTATCTACTTGATGAATCATTTTCGCCTCACTATTGATTACTTAGCGTTATTGACAGCTACAACACAGAATAACTAAATTTCCGAAAAACAGATTGGAGTTCCTGCCTACAGCAGATGTCGGGGGTTAAGGTTGAGGAAGATGATCAAAAATTCACTTTCCTCATTCGTCAATAATAAATTCCCATATTTCTCCTCTAGCACTGCCAAATTTTAACTGCATTCCTGACTTGAGAGGTACTCTTTCACGTAGAATTTGCTGCCAACCTTGCGCTCCTAAGCACCAGGTTGTACCGTAGGTAGAAAAATCTTGCAAGTAATAAGTTCTGGTGGATGTTGAGCCATTGAGAGTATTGTGACAGAAGATTTCTGCGTGACGTTTAGAAATACATTGTTCGGGGATGACAATATCATTATCTCTAGTCCGACCAATGCGAGTAATTCCAGAACGGAGTAACCAAGCTTTACCTCCTGGTGAGAGTGAACGTAAAGAAGCTGTAGGTATGGGAGTAGCCGAACCATGATGAGATACATCTGGTAGTTCTGTAATCCCTTCCTCAAGACTTTTGATTAATACACCATCAAAATCGGGATGTAAATAAAGCACTGGTAATGTCCAAGCTGGTTGGTTAAATTTATAAATTGTTAACAGTTCTTGACGAGCTAGTGCTACTGCTTGATCAATTGGTTTTTGCGATCGCAATGCTTCAGTGAAGGCGGCAATAAAACAGTGGCTTTCTTCGTCAGCAATTTTATCCCGCATTCCCAAAACAGCAGGTACACCATGACGGATTAATACTTCTGCTAAACTACTGGCGGGTATGGCTTGACGATTTATTGCGGCTGGTTGCGCCCCCCAACAGGCGTTAAAAACACCCAATTTTACCCCGGCATTTTTTAATACTTGCGCTAATTCTATCCCATTGAGAGTCATGTTTGCTCCCAAAAATAATAAACCACCATCCGGGCCTGGTAGACCATGACCTGCATAAAAGAAGACATTATAAGCCAGGGTTTCTAGTTCTTGGATTAATTCTTGGGGGGTAGGTTGCAGTAATGTCTTGACTGTGCAAGGTGCATAGGAAGTATTACCGTTGATGGGCTGCTTTTTCGTTAATGTCTGTTGGAGTATGGCTGCTTCTTTAGCCAAATCTAGTTGCTCATCATGTCCTAAAACTAACAAAATATTTAAAGCTTTGTCTGCCCGCATTGGGACTAGGGGTTCGACTTCGCTGGTAGTGCGACTGAATAATATGTCTTGAGATAGGGAAATAGCTGATTGACCAGCTTCGCGCTGCATAATTTCCCAAGGGAGGGCGATCAAATCTGGGTCACGAATTTCCAATCCAAAGCGTAATTGAGTCCGTTCACCCATCGCAATCCCCCGACTGCGTTCTAGGCTACCCAGAATGGGGCCATCAAAGACCCAACGCCATAAACTGATACCCAAGGACTGCATCAGACGAACACTATAGGGATTTCTGTTCTGACTGGTACTTAAGGGGTTGGACTGTGGGGGTGATAGGTGAGGGGTAGGATTGAGTACACCGGAAGGAATATCTATCCGATGATCACTAGCAAACATTTGCTGCCATTCTCGCCAGATTTGACTGAGTTCAGCCGAAAAAACACAGTCACGCAGAACGTAGCCACCAGGATAGGGAGATTTGACCACCCAAATGGCGAAGTTATTGTTGCCAGTGTTTAGACGCGCGATCGCCAGATTCAGGGAGGGCATGGATTCTTTAAACTAAAAGTTAAGAACAGATAGTTTACAATAGCGTTTTCTTCAGGAAGAATTTCTTACCTGAAGATTTTTTGATTTATTAAGTGTATTATTCCAGGTTTTTTTCAGTTTATCGAGTATTTACCCTAGTTAGGATTATTGTTTATGTTCTCACTAGTTGGGGGAGCTTGGGTAGTTGGTGGTTGATTACAGGTACTAGGCTGGTCTGGTGGCCAAACTTCTACATCTGAATTTTGCAATTTAGATAAATCAGTCCAAAAGCTTTTTACTGCTTTGCCACTGCCACATACCCGCAAATGCACTTTTACATCTCCAACAGTTTGAGAATTAACTTTAGTCTCCAGCACTTGGAGAAAACTACCGGGGGCCAGGGGTTCCTGTTTATTAAATGAGACAGACTTAGTAGTTTGAATCACCAAATCTTTAGGTAAATTTTTGGGATCTATTGCTGTAGTTTTGATTTGGGGTTGGGGGCTGGCAGATTGAGTAGGACTGGCTGTAGGTGCAGACCAATTTTGCATCTTCCACAAATATCCCAGAGAACCAGCTAGTACAATGACTGTAAATGGTGCTAATAGACTCAGGGGTAGAGGAAAACCAGAAAATTTAGTTTCAGGAATGACTTTGGTTTTTTGAGGACTATTGTTAACTGGTGAAGATGGCAGAGTCTTCGGAGTTAAATTGACGGTTTTAGGGGCAGTAAAGGCAGGAATTTCGGCTTTGAGGGCGATTTCTGGCTCGGAGTATTTGACTTGATAATGAACTAGAGCGATCGTCACATTATCATGTCCATTTTTCGTGTTAGCGATTTCTACTAACCGTTCGGCTGCTTGAGTAATATCTCTTTCCCCTGCGATAATTGGTAAAATCTCTGCTTCCCAATTCTCCTCTACCCGATCGAAATCGCTTAAACCATCAGATGTTAGTAAGAAAACAGCATCTTCATCAATGATAAATCTTTGGGCTGTGGGATGGAGGGAAGTGCTTTTACTCATCCCTAAAGCTTGTACTAAAGAACCAGCACCGCTTTGTGCCACTGCTTCCCGATAAATTGCATAACCTAAGCGTACTTCACGGGAAGCTACATCATCATCTAAGGTAACTTGATAACAGCCATAGGGAGTAATCCAATAAGCTCGACTATCACCGACATGGGTAATATATAGTTCATGGGCGATGGGTAAGGCCATCACTAGGGTAGTCCCCATGCGTTGCCGTCCTTGGCGGTTTTCACTATCATTACGCTGACTAATTTTGTCGTTGACTACTGCTACTGCCTGTTCTAAGTCGGACAGGATTAATGAAGAGTCTAGATATTCTGGAGATACTGAAGTTAATTCTACTACCTGCTGGTGGATAGTTTCTATGGCTAAATTAGAAGCTACATTACCCCCCTCATGTCCCCCAATGCCATCACAAACAATTGCTAGAACGTTGTGCTGAGGCGGTTTATTGAGTAATACGTTATTACGGGGAAAACAGGCATCTTCATTGCGTTGACGACAGGGGCCTGTGTCTGTTCTAGCATAAATTTTGACGCTAGTAGATTGCGATCGCCCTAATTCTGTCAGCCCTTGGTCTAAAACTGTAATTAATTGCTCAGATGAACTAATTTCTCCCTGAATTAGTCCCAAACTGATTTTTTGAATAAATTCTTTAACTACTGGTTGGGCATCCTGTACTAATTGTTGCCAAAATTCTCCTAATTGAGCAAATGTCGGCTTGATTTGGTCAAAACGCAATTCTAACAACCGTACTAATGTCCCCTCCACCCGCAATAAATCAGCACTGAGCAAGCTAGAAGCTACACCTTCAGTAGATAGGGGTTGCCACAAATTGGCTATTTGCCATAACCAATGAATTTGTCTGATGGATGAAGCATCAGCCCAAACTGAGGTTAACTCACTGCACAATTGGATTTGGGAGGTTTTTTGATTAACTGTCACTGGCCCTTTTTCCAGCAGTAAGATT
Source organism: Nostocaceae cyanobacterium (assembly GCA_035298905.1). Classification (GTDB taxonomy): domain Bacteria; phylum Cyanobacteriota; class Cyanobacteriia; order Cyanobacteriales; family Nostocaceae; genus DATGXB01. Next base: position 14,045 of record DATGXQ010000604.1, read on the forward strand.
TCCTGTCGGGATTGTCCTTCTCCTAAAGATAAAACTCCATAGACTTGGGGTAGATGTACACGATAGGCAATAAGTTTTAAATATGGTCTAACTGGCTGGGTATGCTCTAACTCTGGTATTTGAGGCAATAAACCAGGTTTAATATCCAAAATTATAGATTTACCAATAACCAAATAGCGATCGGCTAAAATTGCTCCTGGACTACCCAGATTCAAACCCTCTCCCACTGCCCAAAGGTAACGCTTGGGTAAGGGTGTTCCACACCTCTGGCAAAAGTTGTCTGTTAAGGAGTTAGCAGCTTGACAAGATTCATTTGGGCAGTAGAGCGTTGCCGCATCATTTTCCATAATTCTCGCACCGATCAGCGATTGGCAGTTTTCTGATTAGCATTGGTAGCGGTAATAAACTCCGCTCATGTTTTTTTAAATTAACCTTTCCCGTAGGAATCATAGCTTTAGCTGGCTAGTACCAGGGGATATAGATATTTAATGATTTACTTTTCATTTGTGCAAATAATTTTCTCCTCCATCAACTCCACAGCCTTATAATACCCTCTCTAGCTTGGGGATTCTTTGGCACTAAAGCTACTAAAATCTCATCCCGTCACCAAACCATAACCACAACTTGACAATGCTGCTGTTAATTAATTGTCATTTTATCTGGCAATAGATAGTGTTGATATTTTTTAGTTTATGCTCAGGTAGTGTGGATTAATTTTAATTAAAAATTAAGACGGTGAGAATCATCTGGGAGATATATTGGCGAAATTAGCTAAAATTGGCGGTTTTTGAGGGAATTAATGGTTTTACTGGCTATTTAGAAGCAATTAGCTATCGGTTATCAGTTTTTACAGGAGAAGTCAGGAGTTAGGAGTCAGGAGTTAGGAGTCAGGAGTCAGGAGTCAGGAGTCAGGAGTCAGAAGTCAGGAGTCAGAAGCCAGGAGTCAGGAGTCAGAAGCCAGGAGTCAGAAGCCAGGAGTCAGAAGCCAGGAGTCAGGAGTCAGGAGTCAGGAGTCAGAAGCCAGGAGTCAGGAGTCAGGAGTCAGAAGCCAGGAGTCAGGAGTCAGGAGTCAGGAGTCAGGAGTCAGAAGTCAGGAGTCAGGAGTCAGGAGTCAGGAGTCAGAAATCAAACAAATTCTATATTTGGCTTTCAAACTTCAGATGTGTACATTAATCTTATGCAAACTGCTGTAGAAGAAATAAAAAAGCTTAACATTCTGTATTTAGCTTGCTGACTGCTAACTACTGTGCTGATTAAGTGAGCAAAAAAAGGCTAGGTAGAAATTCCTGGGTAGCCTAGCCTATAAATAACCTGATTATTACAGTTTAATCTTAGCTTAATTGACTTGTTGTGGCTGCCACTTGGGGTAGTCCCATACTGTAGTTAGTGACGCGACTGGAGAGATTGTAGCTAATTTCGCCTTTTTGCAAGAGCGATCGCAGGTAATGCTCTAAATCTGACCCAATACGGCGTAAGTTATAATCTGTGAGATCCTGACCACTAGATGCTTCTACCAGTTCATTAAACTTGCGATAAACCTTTTGTAAGGCATCCTCACTCCAGTTAAATTCGTTATCTGGATCAACATCTAAAGTCAACACTTGATTGCTTGGTACTAGTTCATCCTGTTCAATCTCCGCCGCAAAAATGCGAATATGGCGGGTTGTGGACTTTAGCAGCATTGGGTTATCCATAGACAGGTGTAAGAGGTCGGTGAATTGCACTGCAACTATTTTAACCGCTCTACCTGAGCTAGATTAGCTCAAATTGTAAGCTTTCCAGTGGAAATGAGAACTGTTCATAGTCAGCACCTCCAATCAAATTTGACTTCCCTGGAAAATTGTCCCTGGGTTGAGTCCAAATTTCCTACATCCGGGGTGAGTCGTTGCGTAACTGAGAGTTGTTTTTTTAGTAAAAACTTTAGCTTTTATATACTGAGACTAAAGTCAGTCAGTCGGCGATCGTTTTTCTCAAAATGCACTTCTAGATTATTTGTCGAATAATTTATTGCTTATTGGTTCTTAATTATCAACTCTTCATTTATTCTTCCCCCAATATGGGGCTACCACAAATTGCGGTGTACTCATATTATTGAAGATGGAAAAATTGATCACTTTTTGGGTTACTGAAGCGAAAAAACAATTACTCAAGCAATATTGTGAGCAAGACGAACTAAAACTGATTTCTGGTGCAAGTTGTTTTAATAGCTGGAATGATTGAAACTAGGCTGTAGAGAAGCCAGCCCTGCGCTGACTCATACCCCATCCCTTTGTTCCAAGGTGGCTGAACATCCTATCCCGGTTACTATTTCACTTTCCGATGGCTGTAAATAGATTGCAGGGTGCAGTAAGTAGGGATATTTAAGTAAAAAGGTTTCAGGAATGCTAGAAATATCGTTTTCAAAACATTTTTTTCAGTATCCTTGGTAAGTTTTTAAACTACTCACTCAATTTTATTCAATTCTGAGTTACAATGGCTAGATCGAGTATGTATGTAATTTTCCAGAAAACAATTTTTACTCCTCATTCCTTGGTTAATTACTTGCTCCTGAATTTGCTGATGATCAAAGCTTACAGTTAGTGATTTTACTGATTTTTCTCTCCATCTGATTGAGCTTCAGTCCGACAAAAAACCACAGCATTAGCACTTACGTGTAAACACTAAGTTTATAGTAGCAACTCCAACTGTTATTGACGTTAACATAAAGTTGATGTAAAAACCTTTAAAAAGGTCTGACAAGTTCTTACAGAAACTTTATTGTATCTAATCTTAAAAACTGAATAATAGTTTATGACTTACATACAGCATAACTGGCAGGAAAACACCAGACATCTAAAAAGACAAAAACTAGCTACAAAAAATTCAGGGGGAGTGAAATGAAACATCCACGCTATGGATGAGGGTAATTTTTTGATTCAGACACTGGGAATTCACAAGGAAATATAAAAGAATTTTGGCGGGAGCCTTAACTCCTCAATCTCATGACCACCAATTACAGGAATCATCAAAACTATGAACTCCAAAGCATTACCACGCCAAATCAATAATCTTGATGTAGGTGTTTATGAGTGCGAAATTCATCTGAAGTTCCGTCTGATTGAGGAAAAAAGTCTGTTGAGCGATCGTGAGCAACTTTTACAAGTGCTACTAGATGCTTTAACAGAAGGGTCAGACGATTTTTTAGAAATGTTACAAGCATCTGTGAAGACGCAGGAAGTTACTGAATTAAAAGCTTCACCACAAATGCGTCGCCAATTGATGCGCTTGCGTAACGTTGTTGACAATGTTGGATAAATTAAAATGTCATTTGGAGTAGTGGCAAATCTGGCTTTGGGAATCAAATTGTAAATTTATTTTAAGTTTGCCCCTACCTATTTATTTTTTAGTTTTAGCTTGTCAACTTCCCAGACTACAAGCCGTAGCCTTATCCAGCAAGCTAAGAATTATTCGACAATAACCCTTACCTTTTGTAATGTAAATTACATTGAATTTCTTTCTCAGGCGATCGCCTATCACCGTCGTCCCGCTATCGCACTTTGCTTCCTATATAGGTTAGGGTTTTTAACAATATTTTTAGGGAAATAATCACAGACCATTGATACAAGTGTTGTCTATAGCAGTCCTGTTATAATTGTGATCTGCTTGATCATGACACGGAGCAGAAGCGTTCATGAATAATTTAGGATTGCTATATTAATAAATATTGCTAAATATCACACACTGCTTCTCAAGTAAAATACTCTTGTATTGCCAAATAAATCTGACGACTTAAATCGTAATGTTGCATTTTTAACTCTTTCTCAGAGTGCCACAAATTACGCACTCTAAATTTTAAATTCCAAAATTCTAGCTCGAAAATCAAGAAACTGAGTCATAATGACTATTATGGCTGGCTATACTCTAAAACTTAAAACCATAACAGCTTAAAAATTCTTGATCAAGCCTAGTTTTAGAAATATGGAGCTATTTTTTTCGGTAGCGACACGAAGCAAAGTGTCTGATTTGGCTTTAGCGATAATTAAGATGCATGATACTTTACCAAAATAATTTGGTACTAAACTTAGTAGGATATACATAAGAAATTTTGCCAAAAATGTAGTCTTAAATACACTTTTTAATTTCGTCTAACAATAAATATGTAGAAATTGTAAAGTTTAACTAAAAATATATTAGTAAAAATACTGAACTACATTAAAGTTCTCCATCAAGGAGACTCTAAAAAGGAAATTGAGAACTAAGGGAGGTAGAGTAAAAATTAGTTCTTCCTTGTTATTCTCGTCTTCCCAGCTTCCACTGTTTGCTCACTAAACGAAAATAGCCACAAGATGACCCTGTAGCTATCCGTTTTACATGGAATTTTTATTACTATTTAACAGTTTAATTTTTGTTCCGTTGATTTCAATTTTTCCCTCTTGACTTAATTTATAAAAAGCACGGGATAGGGTTTCGGGAACAGTCCCTAATAAAGCAGCTAGTTGACTTTTTGGTAAATCTAACTCGACAGTATCAGCATTACCGTTGCGCTGACTCAACTTCCACAAGTAATTTGTTAATCTTTCTGGGACTTCTTGAAAAGAAAGAGTATCGACTAAGTGGGTTAATTGTCGCAAATGTCGGGCAAAAGTTCCTAGCATGGCTACGGCTAAAGTTGGATGTTGCTGCAACACTATTAAAAATGCTGTTCTGGGAATAAACAGCACTTGGGAATTTTCCATTGCTGCGGCTGATGCGGGAAAGCGTCCACCATCAAAAGCAGGAACTTCAGCAAAATATTCATCTGCACCGAAGATATGTAAAATTTGTTCTTTGCCGTTATTTGCTACTTTAAAAACCTTAATTCTGCCAGATTTAACAATAAAAAATCCTGTTGCTTCATCTCCGTCCCAAAACAGCGTTGCACCTTTTTTATAAGTTTGGAGAATAGCAATATTAGCGACTGCTTGTAATTGTTCGTCTACAATATTTTGAAATATTGGTGTTTTTTGGAGAAATTGTTTAACTTCTAAAACTTTTTCAGTGATACTCATGAGTTACTTCTTCTCGTCGTTCAGTTATTTTGGTTGTTACTCCTGAAAATGTCATACACAAAAATATATGACAGAAGAGGTTAGGTCATTTTAGCTTATTCCTAGCTTTCTTTATTATGAGACGTTGCGCTCTAACTTAGCTTGCACTCAAGAAAGATATAATCTTGAAACTAACTATTTAATAACCCAATTATATTTATCGAAGATTTTATTTTTTGGGTGGTGTAAAACCGAATAAAGAGAAGATCCAGTGATACCATTCCTGATGAGTGATTAATACATTTAACGCTGATTCTAAATCAACATCTAAATCTCTGTTATAAATGCTGACAATTAGCTCATAAATCAAATCTAAAAGAATCCTATCTTGTTTATTTAATAAAATAAACTTCCCATTAGCACTATTTTGCAGTTGTTTAATATATTCTTTACCTACTTTACCAGTTATTTCTGGTAGACGCTCATCTCGAAGTAAATAAAATTTACTGCGCGGATAAATCTTAACTAATTCATTGAAATTACCAATCCGATGAGTGAACGCAGTCCCACTGATTTGGAGAAAAGCAATTACATAATTTTGTGTACTATTCTCTACTACAATATGTTCTGGTAATACGTTCTTCCCCAATCGATACTGTGTTAATTGAACTGGTTTTATGTTGTTTAAAGCCTCGGCTATCTGCTTGATTTTGCCAATGTCATCAGAATCAGTAATAATTGCTTGGTTAGCATATTTATTTTCTAACTCTTCTTTATATTCTCTTAAAAATTTAATTACAGGAGGCTCTATTGGAGGTTCTATTATAACTTTAGTTGGTTCATTTTGAAGAGGAGAATCTATTGGAGGTGGAGAGGTTGCTAATTTAGCATGAAGTTTAATTAAATCAATAGAACCAGGTGATTGTATTGCTTGTATAAGCTGGGTTAGCACTTTTATTATTAACGCTTCTGTTGATGTTTGTTGTGGTTGTGGTTGTGGTTGTGGTTGTGGTTGTAAAATTTCTAATTGCTGCTTTATTTGGTCATTATTATCGAATTGATATATAGGTATTTTATCAATAGTTAAAGGAATGCCCAGAACTCTATAGTTATAGTAGTCAGCAGCGCGATTTAAAATGTGTCGAATAGATTTTTGTTTTAGAATATCAGCTAAATCTTCTGGATTGAATAGCTGTTCTAAACTAATATTCAGGTTTTGAAGTTTAACTTTAAGAATTGCTGTTATTTCTGTTTCTGTGGGTTTACGTAAATAAATTTGGTATTGTGAAATACGTCCAATAACAGCATAATCAAAGGTTTCTTTAAAATGTTCCCATCTATCAGGAAATAAATTGAGAATAATAAAGCTATTGGGAACATGGGTAAAAATCTCTTTGACTGCTTCCCCAAAATTTAACAAAATTTCTTTGTTATGGGAATATCCTAATGCTTCTAACTGGTCAAAAATAATAATTAAGGGTTGATCTAAAATCGACAATTTACCTAAAACTGAAATAGCCTCTAGAGAGAAAGCTTCTTGACTCATTTCTTCTCCCCAGTTTGGTAAACCAACACGTTCTACTTCTTCATCAGATAGAATATTACCTGCTAACCAGCGAGTAGTTATATATTTCCGTTGATAGTCTGTATAGCTGCAATACTTGATCATTCCCTTGATGATGGATAAAGCAAAACCTCCAGCAGCATAATTATTCATCCACCATTCATTAATTCTTTTCTCAATATATTGCCAGCATTCTCGCTTAGTCTGTGTGTCTTCTGCACCCAGAGCATTGATGTTATTATTCTCTAAGTTTTCTAAAGCTTTTAATATCTCTGAGTCTTTTTTACTTAAAACTCTGTTTGGGTCGCTTAAAATTCTCCGAAAACTCCGAATAATTAAGTAATCTAATTGAGAGAGATGTCCAACTTTTTCTACTAAAGATTCTAAAATTCGGCTATATATATGGTAAAGGATAGATTGAGCATTGTTAGGCTGACGGATAAATAATAATCTGTTATTTTTTAATCGCTCATTAGCAAGTCTCATCATGATGTGAGTTTTGCCAGAACCGGGTTCTCCAATAACAACTGCTCCTTTACTTTGATGGTTAGCATCTAGTTTGATGTTATCCAAAACAGTTTTGAGAATCATAAATTCTCGGTGATAGGTATCAAGATAATCAGGATGGTTTTGAAAGGGAGTATCAACCCTGCTGCTACCAAATGGATTAGGTTGTTGTTTGAGTTGTTCTAGCATAATTTTTCTATAAAGATGGTAGGTAAATTCAGCGTCATATCTGGCAGTGTGTGCCATGTTGGGAATAAAATATCGGTTATTAACTCTAAAGTTAAAATATTTGCTGAGATATTCTAAAGAATAACTTTCTAACCCTTGCCAATAGTTTTTAGCTAAGTTCCAAGTACATTCAAACTGCAAATTTGGCCAAGTTAAACCAACTTGTCTAAAACTACGCTTCAGTACATCAATATCATGCTCGGCATAGTGACAAACTATTTTTTTACCTTGAACAATAGTGAGAAATTCTAACAGTAATGTTTTTAAATTTTTGACGTTTGAGAAATTTTGGTGTGTATTCGGTTGCTCACAAAAACCTTCATAAATTACTACACCTTGACTATTTACTAGAGCTAACTCACTTAAGTTTGGATTACCTTCGGTATCTAAAACAACAAAATCCATATTTATGTAAGTATAGGTAAGTTATTGTAAAGCTTGTCATGATTAAATTATACACTGTCAAGGGTAAAGTAGGCAATTGAACAGATAATTATGTAATAAGTGATGCTTAGAGTAAGCTGTGCAAAGTTACTTACACTATTTCACTGTAGTAATGATACAAATACATTAGCCGGATACAGCAGTGCTATTTCTCTACATTAAAGGGAAAATCAGGCTTTACTAAACTTCACAAATACTCTTGACTTATGTCAAGGATTTTCCCAAGGGGAAGAAATACGCTGGAAGCATGAAGAGTTGAGGAAGGAACGATGTTCTGTAACCAGTGTGAACAAACTACCCGTGGAGATGTCTGTAGTCAGTGGGGTGCTTGTGGTAAAAGTCCTGAAGTTGATGCTTTACAGGATTTGTTGGTGCATTGTTTGCGGGGACTTTCTCAGGTAGCGTTACAAGCTAAATCGCTAGGTATTACTACTCGTGATACGGATGAGTTTACCTGTGAGATGCTGTTTTCAACTTTGACGAATGTGAATTTTACTACTGCTGATTTTATGGCTTTTGTGAATCGGGCGATCGCACTCCGCGAAAGTCTGAAGTTACAAATTCAAGCATTAGGTCATAAAGTCATTGAATCAGCGATTAATAGCTTCCAACCTGCCAGCACTTTAGAGGCACAAATACAGCAAGGTAAAGATTTAGAATTTGAATTTATTAGTCAATCTGCTAAAAATGTCGATATTTTCTCCCTCAAATTGACTGTTTTATATGGTCTCAAGGGTGTTGCTGCTTATGCTTTCCATGCTTTGGAATTAAATCAGCATGATGAGGGTTTGTATACTTTCTGCCATGAAGTTTTAGCAAATTTAGATACTCAAGATAAAACTTTAGAATATTGGTTAAATTTAGCTCTGAAAGTGGGTGAAATCAATCTAAAAGCAATGGAACTTTTGGATGCTGGGAATACAGAAACATTTGGTCATCCAACTCCTACAGTTGTACCTCTGGGGCATACTATTGGTAAAGCGATTCTCGTTTCAGGACATGATTTACTAGCTTTAAAAGCTATTCTCGAACAAACAGCAGGAAAGGATATTCAGGTTTATACTCATGGTGAGTTACTACCAGCGCATGGTTATCCCAAGCTAAAACAAGTATACCCGCACTTTTACGGGCATTACGGGACAGCATGGCAAAATCAAACACATGAGTTTAAAGACTTTCCTGGTGCGATCGCCATGACTACTAATTGTCTCATGCCTCCCCATGAAAGTTACAAAGACCGGGTATTTACTTTGGGGCCTGTAGGTTATCCTGGTTTACAGCACGTCAGTATAGGCGATGTTTCCCCCATTATCAACAAAGCTTTAGAATTACCTGGATTTACTGATGAGGAAGATAAGGGAAAGGTAACTACAGGCTTTGCTAGAAATGCAGTTTTAGGCGTAGCTGATCAGGTAATTAATGCTGTAAAAGCAGGTAATATTCGGCACTTTTTCTTAATTGGTGGTTGTGATGGTGCAAAACCAGGACGCAATTACTATACTGATTTAGTAGAAAAGATGCCTAATGATTGTGTGGTATTAACTTTAGGCTGTGGTAAGTTCCGCTTCTTTGACAAAAATCTTGGTGATATTGGGGGAATACCTCGCTTATTGGATGTGGGACAATGTAATGATGCTTACTCAGCAATTCAGATTGCTGTCGCTTTAGCAAATGCCTTTCAAGTTAATGTTAATCAGTTACCATTATCTATGGTGCTATCTTGGTATGAACAAAAAGCGATCGCAGTTCTGTTAACTCTACTTTACTTAGGTATCCAAAATATTCGCATTGGCCCTACACTCCCAGCTTTCCTCTCAGCTAATGTTGTCAAGTTGCTGTCAGAAACATACAATCTTCAACTCATCACCACACCAGAACAAGATTTAGCTGCTTGTCTTGGTTGAGTTGAGAAGTACCTCATCATGAAAACAGGGACATGAAGATTTAACACGGATGGACGCAGATAAACGCAGATGGACGCTGATTAATAGTTGGAATAGTTGTGAATCATTTACATTGATGTGTAAATGATTTTTCATGTTGAAGAAAGGCAGTATTTTAAAGGAGTTATACCAAATCCTGTCTGATTACCCCCCTTATAAATTAGTCTGCGTAGGCAGACTTCGCGGAAAGTGCCGCGACTTCTAGTCGTTAGGGCAAAAGGGGGGTTTGAAATGAGGATTTAGTATTATACCAATTCACTAAAAGATTGTAACAGATATAAATCTTCAAACCCCTGTCAAATCCAGTATTCCCCATTTTGAATTTTGAATTTTGAATTTTGAATTGGTATTAGACGTAGTTACTTAGCCAAACCGTGTTCTAGTGCAAATCTGACTAATTCTGTCCGGCTGTTAGTACCAGTTTTACTAAATAAACGGCTAACGTATTTTTCGACGTTGCGGACGCTGGTTTCTAAGCGTCGGGCAATTTCTTTATTCATCAATCCTTCAGCTACCAAGTTTAAAACACTCTGTTCTCTGGGTGTTAAATCAATTTTGAAAGGTGCTGGAGTTTGAGAAATGGCGTTTCTTTGGGTTAATATTGCTTTAATTTGGGCGATTTGATTAGCTAGTTCTGCTATGTCGGGGGTTTCGCCTTCTTCACCTGCTGTTGACGGCATAGCAGCACGACGGGCGATTAAATTTTCAACGATCGCCACTAGTTCATCAGGATCAAAGGGTTTGGGTAGATAAGCGTCCACGCCGGCTTGATAACCTTGGATGCGATCGCTTGTCATCCCCTTCGCTGTTAAAAATACCACCGGCAGGGCTTGAAAACGCGGATCTGCTCGTAGTTGCTTGAGGAACTGATAGCCATCTACCTGGGGCATCATGATATCTGATATCACTAAATCCGGTGTATTTTGCTGCATCAATTCCCACCCTTCACGGGCGTTACTGGCAACTTGAACACTAAAGCCGCTTTCCTGCAAATATTCTTTCACGGCTTCCCGCAATCCCGGTTCATCATCTACCAGTAACAGTTGTGCTGACATCGAAAGTTTTCCTAAGTGTACGTTATTCCAATTTAGCGAAATTTTGTGGATATTGAGCAAGAAGCTAAAGTCAGGAGTCAGGAGTCAGGAGTCAGGAGTCAGGAGTCAGGAGTCAGGAGTCAGGAG
>DATGXQ010000605.1:0-7430 GCA_035298905.1 Nostocaceae cyanobacterium
GGCAATAACAACAGTTAAACTTTTTGATCCTAAAAAAGCTTATGTGCTGACTAAAACTGGAAGAAGAGGAAGTAAGAGTTATAAAACAATTATTGTGACTCCTAATGGAGAGTTTAGCCCTTTAAGTCATGCCAGTTATCAACAAAATTCGGATTTTGTAAACAAAGTAAATAATTTTATTACTTCTGGAGAAAATAATTTATCTGTACAACAGCATCAGCGTGAATATTTAAATTTTATGAGTTTTATATTCTTTATAATGATGGTAGCTGGCGCGTATTTATTTACTTCACCTAAGAGTAATTGTAGTTTTTACAAAAATCTGGGCAAATTAATTATAGAACGTCAGGGTTTACGAGGTACAGAAACTATTGAACATTCCCTAGACCTAATTTTGTATATGGAGATTGAACAGAAAAAAGTTAAGGGTGGAATGGTTTATCGTCCTGTAATTGTTTTAAAGGGCTTACAAAAAATACCCATGATGCTAGAATTTACACGTCAAGAACGTCATATTTCAGACATAGTTAGACGAATAAATTTATTTTTGGGTTTGCAAGATGGCTATTGAGTGCGGAAGGTTGCGGAAATTGAAGATATTTTTGAGATGAGAGAATACAGATTTATTTGTATTCTCTCAAAACCTGAAATTAACTAGATTTAAGCTTTTTTCAACCAGCTAAACATAGCCCGTAAATCTTTACCGACTTCCTCAATAGGATGTTCTGCTTCTTGACGACGCATGGAAGTAAAGCCTGGTTTTCCGGCTTGGTTTTCTAAGACAAATTCTCGTGCAAATTGTCCAGATTGAATTTCGCTGAGAATTTTCTTCATTTCAGCTTTGGTTTGTTCGTTGACGACGCGGGGACCACGGGTATAGTCGCCATATTCAGCAGTGTTAGAAATGCTGTCACGCATTTTAGCTAAACCACCTTCAACTACTAAGTCAACGATTAATTTAACTTCGTGCAAACATTCAAAATAAGCTAGTTCTGGTTGATAACCTGCTTCGACTAAGGTTTCAAAACCGGCTTTAATTAAAGCACTTAAACCACCACATAATACTGCTTGTTCACCAAATAAATCGGTTTCAGTTTCTTCGCGGAAGGTGGTTTCTAAAATACCGGCACGAGTACCACCGATACCTCTAGCATAAGCCATGGCGCGATCGCGTGCTTGTCCACTAGCATTCTGATAAACTGCAAATAAGGCGGGTACACCTTGACCTTGTTCATAAGTCCGACGGACTAAATGGCCAGGCCCTTTTGGTGCTACCATCACTACATCAACGTCAGCAGGTGGGACGACTTGCCCAAAATGAATGTTGAAACCGTGAGCAAAAGCTAACACGTTTCCTGGTTCTAAGTTGGGTTCAATCTCATTTTTGTAAACTGTTTTTTGGACTTCATCAGGTAATAAAATCATGATGAAATCGGCAGCTTTAGCCGCATCAGCAACGTTTTTCACTGTTAAACCAGCTTCAGTGGCTTTCGCTGCTGACTTGCTGCCCGGATATAATCCCACAATGACATTCAAGCCGCTATCTTTTAAATTAAGAGCATGGGCATGACCTTGGGAACCATAACCAATAATTGCAATAGTTTTTCCAGCTAAAAGGTCTAAATTAGCATCTTCGTCATAGTACATCCGGGCCATAGAAGCATCTCCTGTCCGCAAGCGTTGTTATGAAATTGGCAGATTTTTGATTTTACCGCAAATTGAGGGGTCAATTTAAACAGCTTTGGACAGAATCAATTAGCACTAACTTAGTATATTTTTTGCAGCTAATGGCGTAAAAAATCAGACTCCATCTGATATTATTCTGTGTTTAACCGCAAACGCTGAAACATTTTTAGTAATATTTTTAACTTCAAATTTGTGACGATCGCTACTTTAATCTTTTTTTCAGATGTGCAGGTTAAACAGAAAAGTTTATGACAATTTTGATACAAAATTGTAAAGAATAGTTACAATGAGCGTAACATAGGGAAATATTTATGGTTGACGCACCACATCAGGTTGTAATTGTTGGCGGTGGCTTTGGTGGACTATATGCCGCAAAAGCTTTAGCTAAAGCCAATGTAAATGTGACTTTGATTGATAAACGCAATTTCCACCTTTTTCAACCACTCCTGTACCAAGTGGCTACAGGAACTCTTTCACCTGCCGATATTTCCTCCCCGTTGCGTTCTGTGTTGAGTAAGAGTAAAAATACTCAGGTTTTATTGGGTGAAGTAGATGATATTGACCCCACAGCCCAAAAGGTGATGGTAGGTGGTGAGGCTATCCCCTATGACTCTTTGATTGTAGCCACAGGTGCAAAACACTCTTATTTTGGTAAAGATAACTGGGAAACCTTCGCACCAGGGTTAAAAACTGTAGAAGATGCCATTGAAATGCGCCGCAGAATCTTTATGGCTTTTGAAGCGGCAGAAAAAGAGAAAGACCCCGTAAAACGCCAAGCTTGGTTAACTTTTGTGATTGTGGGCGGTGGCCCGACTGGGGTAGAATTAGCGGGAGCGATCGCGGAACTAGCTCACAAAACCTTAAAAGAAGATTTCCGTAAAATCGACACCTCAGAAGCGAAAATTCTGTTATTAGAAGGTTTAGATCGGGTTTTACCACCTTTTGCACCTGAGTTATCCCAAGAAGCAGAAGCCTCTTTGCAAAAATTAGGTGTCACAGTCCAAACCAAAACTTTGGTAACAAATATTGAAAATGATATTGTTACTATTAAGCAAGGTGAAGAAGTAAAAGAAATTGCTGCCAAGACAGTATTATGGGCTGCCGGTGTGAAGGCATCAGCTATGGGTAAAGTGTTAATGGAAAAAACTGGGGCAGAGAGCGATCGCGCCGGTCGTGTGATGGTAGAATCTGATTTAAGTATCAAAGGACATCCTAACATTTTTGTCGTTGGTGACTTAGCCCATTTTGCCCATCAAAACGGTAAACCTTTACCTGGCGTTGCACCAGTAGCGATGCAAGAAGGTGAATACGTCGCTAAATTAATTCAAAAGCGGCTAAAAGGTGAAACCTTACCCCCATTTAATTATGTTGACCGGGGAAGTTTAGCAATCATTGGACAACATGCCGCAGTAGTTGATTTAGGATTTATTAAACTCCGGGGTGTCTTTGCTTGGTTATTCTGGCTATTGATTCACATCTACTTCCTAATTGAATTTGACAACAAATTAGTAGTGATGATTCAATGGGCTTGGAATTATTTAACCCGTAATCGTGGTGCAAGATTGATTACAGGTAAAGAATCCTTTATGCCTGTAACAGTGGACAGTGGTAACGGTCACTATCCGCCGGTCAACACCAGACAACCATTAAATGTCTAGTTCCGCAGGGTGCGTTAGCGGTAGTATAACGCACCAAACTAATTATTTTTCAACGCAGAGGTAGGCGGAAAGGAAGTTTTGTTTAAATTTGCCTCCATCCAGTTAGCTTTTGATCTGAGGATTTTGCTTATCCTGCGACTACTCCAACTCAGGCGTTATTTAATCATCGTTGGGTTGGGCAACACTCAAATTATCAAGTTAGTCAATGGTTAAGAGGTAGCAAATTATTAATTGTTAATTTTTATATAGAGAATGATTTAATTTTCTCGTCAGTTGGTAGTTAACAAACAGTTCCCAATTGTGACGATTAAGCTAGAATTGTTAAAGGTTCTTTACAGAATCTAGTAGACTATTCTCTATTCTGTTAAAACAACCTAGTGCCTCACGGTAAAAATAAACGTAACCAATCAAAATGGCTGAAATGCTTACACATTAAGCTTTTAGGGTTTTGAGATTTTAATTTATAATTCCGCCTATTGGTACTAGGTCACTAGCTATTAACTCAAAAAACCTCCTAAAGTTCACCCCAAAGTTTATGACGCTCCCAATTCGTAACGTCGCTATCATCGCCCACGTTGACCACGGCAAAACCACTCTAGTTGATGCACTCCTTAAACAGTCCGGTATTTTCCGTGAAGGTGAAGACGTACCGGATTGCGTCATGGACTCCAATGCCTTGGAACGTGAACGCGGAATTACCATTCTGTCCAAAAATACGGCTGTTAAATATAAAGAAACGCTGATCAATATCGTTGATACTCCCGGACACGCTGACTTTGGCGGTGAAGTAGAACGGGTATTAGGCATGGTTGACGGTTGTGTATTAATCGTCGATGCCAATGAAGGGCCAATGCCCCAAACCCGCTTTGTATTGAAAAAAGCTTTAGAAAAAGGTCTGCGGCCGATCGTTGTTGTTAATAAGATCGATCGTCCCCAAGCTAACCCCTACGGTGCTATAGATAAGGTATTGGATCTGTTCTTGGAATTAGGAGCAGATGAAGACCAGTGTGACTTCCCCTACTTGTTCGCTTCTGGTCTATCGGGTTATGCAAAAGACACTTTGGAAGAAGAACCCAAGGATATGCAGCCTTTGTTTGACGCGATTCTGCGTCATGTTCCCCCACCAGTAGGTGATGCTAATAAGCCTCTGCAATTGCAAGTTACCACCCTCGATTACTCAGAATATTTGGGACGGATTGTTATTGGTAGAATCCATAACGGTGTAATTCGTGTTGGTCAACAAGCGGCATTGATTACAGAAACTGGTGCGATCGTCAAAGGAAAAGTTACTAAACTTTTAGGCTTTGAAGGCTTGAAGCGGATTGAAATTGAAGAAGCATCTGCTGGTTATATTGTGGCAGTCGCTGGTTTTGCTGATGCCAACATTGGGGAAACCATCACAGATCCTAATGAACCCCAAGCATTACCACTAATTAAAGTAGATGAACCTACTTTACAGATGACCTTCTGGATTAATGATTCTCCCTTTGCTGGTCAAGAAGGTAAACTGGTAACATCTCGCCAAGTGCGCGATCGCTTGTTCCGCGAATTAGAAACCAACGTGGCTTTACGGGTAGAAGAAACCGACTCCCCTGATAAATTCCTCGTTTCCGGTCGGGGTGAGTTGCACTTGGGTATCTTAATTGAAACCATGCGCCGGGAAGGTTATGAGTTCCAAGTATCTCAGCCACAAGTAATTTACCGCGAAGTCAACGGTCAACCTTGCGAACCTTACGAACTATTAGTATTAGACGTACCTAGCGATGCAGTAGGTAGCTGTATTGAAAGACTGGGACAACGCAAAGGTGAAATGCAAGATATGCAGCCCGGAAGTGGCGATCGTACCCAGTTAGAATTTGTCATCCCCGCCCGTGGTTTGATTGGTTTCCGTGGTGAATTTATGCGGATGACACGTGGTGAAGGCATCATGAACCATAGCTTCCTTGATTACCGTCCCATCACCGGCGAAATCGAAGCCCGCAACAAAGGTGTATTAATCTCCTTTGAGGAAGGCGTGTCTACTTTCTACGCCATGAAAAACGCTGAAGATAGAGGCGTATTCTTCATTACACCCGGAACTAAAGTATATAAAGGTATGATTGTAGGAGAACACAATCGTCCCCAAGACTTGGAGTTAAACGTCTGCAAGACCAAACAGTTAACTAACCACCGTGCATCTGGCGGTGATGAACTGGTACAACTACAAGCACCAGTGGAAATGAGCTTAGAGCGTGCTTTAGAGTACATTGGCCCAGATGAGCTAGTAGAAGTAACTCCGCAATCTATTCGTCTCCGCAAAATGGCGAAGAAATTAGCCAAGCGCTAATTTATAGGGGTGGGAGAAATCCCACCCTTGATAAGTTTTTCTCATCTCAATTTTTTCTAAATTGGTAAACAGGGCAATTTTCGCAACAACTAGCCCCTATTCTCAAGAATATTGACAATTATTATCAATAATTTAACGAAGATTGGTTATTTCAGCCATTGATATTGACAAGAAAATTGTTTTCTGATATTTTGAGTATAATCCTAAAGGAATGTTGTATGCTTTTAGATTTATTTTTAGACGCAGAGACGCAAAAGTATGGATAAAGCAAAGGTTAGAAATGTGCTTTTTAATCCTTTTCCGATTTGCGTCATAATACAGAGATTAGGTTTTATATTACAATAATAAATCCAAATAATAATCCTTGATATCCAGACTTATATCTGAAGGAATTATTAAGGTATCAATGTCTTGAATCTTTTCTTGTAATTGATTTAGAAATTTATCATCTGCTTCCAAATTCCCGTTTTTTAAACAAAATTTATAAAAAATACCAAGCCACAATAAAAGTACAAATGCGTTAAACCAAGCATCAGAATTCTGAGAACGAGAAAAAGGCTTTAGTAAAATACGCCTGCATGGGTTAAAAATCTTTGTTATTTCTTCATAGTATTTATTCCTATTTACAGGAGTGGTATTTGTCAATGAATAACTACAAACTTTTATAAGTTCTAAATCTTGTGGATAACTTAATCTATTGCTTAATTTTTCTTGATTGGGTTCATTTTTTAAACGATAATCTAATAATATTTTAAACCAAAGTTCTAGAATATTATCGAAATTTATTTTTTCTGCTTGGAGTAAAGGTAACAAAAATTCATTATGGTTAGAGATAGCCCATTCACCTATGGTTACTCCACTTAGGCGAAAAAGAACGTTAAGTAAAATTTGAGAGAAATCTGATTTCCATAATTGACAAATCTTAGCAAATATCTGTTTTAGCAATATTTCCTCGTCAGTTTGTTCTTGATAATTAATTTGTTTAGCTTTGATTCTTAAATTATGTACCCATTCAGCCAATGAGTATATTTGCTCTTCTAAACTTGTTAGCTTACTAACAATAGATAACACAAATTCTAAATTATTTATTTTCCACTTTAAAGAAATCCATAAACTTTGTGTTACGATTGCTCTAATTAATGGAATATGACTATCGGGTAATAAATCTAATAATTGTGAATTTTCTTTATATCCAAGATTAATGTATGTGAGTTCTTGTAGTAATTTTTTGAGCAAAGAACAAAAAATGCTCACATTTACCCAATTTATTGAATTTTCATTCTCTTTTAAATTTGCATATAAGTTAGATATTACTTCTAAAAAGTATTGAGGAGAATGTTCAATTAAGAATTGACCTCCATATTGGATGCTCCAATCATCAGAAAAAGAGTACCAAAGATTACTATCAGCTTTTTTTAGAAGCCAATCTATATAAGGAAGTACATCTTTAAACTCTTTTTGGACTAAATTTACAGCTTCTATTACATCTCTATTTTGAGATGCTTCCGATGGATTAACTACTTTTTCATGAACCAAATTTGAGGAATTTAAGAGAAAGCTTTTAATTTTTATATCAATATTACTGTCTTGATTCATTAAGTTATTAAAATATGCTGAATTAAACCACATCTAGATTGAAAACCGTAGTTTTTCTTCATCCGGGTCAAGATGATTTTTCACCCAGAGGCGGTCACAAATTTCCAGGGGGTGACAATTAATGTCTTGTTCAAAGAGATGAACTCGTTCAATCAATTCAGCAG
>DATGXQ010000606.1:0-4576 GCA_035298905.1 Nostocaceae cyanobacterium
CAGTACCACAACCGCCGCAACCACCCCCAAAACCCACGCCGAGAAGGAATAGATGGTTTAGGTTGAGATAGGCGATTAATTGCTTTGTTACAAAGTTGTGTTTCTTTTTCTAGTCCCATATCCTGATACAGTTCACGAGCATTGTAATAAGCTCCTACTGCATCTTCCACCCGATTAGCATTGACTAATACTCCACCTAAATTAAACCAAACATTAGCTTTTCCTCTACGATCAACAACAATGTGATTTACTATCATATTTTGTATTTGTAAAGATTTCTGAAGGCATTCACTAGCCTCATTAAATTTTCCTAAAATTCTATAAATAACAGCTAAATTATTTAGGCAATTGCTTTCTCCATTATAATCACCTATCTCTTTCTTAATTCGTAAAGACATCTGAAGATATTCAACTGCCAGCAAGTAGTTCTCAAGGGAGCATCCCAATTCGGAAGAAGCATATTTCATCAAGCTGTAAGATCCTGATTCTATCGTCAATCTAAAAAAGTATATTTTCCAAAATGGGATGCTCCCGTTCTCAAGAGCTATGTAAGCATTACCTAAATTGTTTAATGCTATGCTTTCACCGTGATTATCGTCTATTACTCTAGATATTTCTAAAGACTGCTGGTGATACTCAATCGCCCGCTTATATTGACCCAACTTGTGGTATGAATCGCCCAAATTACCTAAAGAATAGCTTTGACAATTGGGATTGTTTATATTATTGGCTATTTTCAAACATCGCTTATGTTTATTAATAGCCTGTTTATAGTCTCCTAAAGAATGATAAGTATTACCCAATTCACTGAGAGAAAACCAAAATTTCCAAGTATTTTTCTCTACTGTTTTATCCCAAGCTTTTACTAACTTTGTGTACACATCAAGAAGAATATTATAATATCCTTGCATGGTCAAAAAATCATTACAATTTATCAAAATATCAAATGCTGCATCATAATTCTCTAGTTCATACCAATGATAAAAAACTTCCAAATATTCTTTGATGTCTTCCTTTGTCTTCCAAGGCTTTGGCTTAAGATTTAACAGATAATAATAAATCGCTCTTTGATGTACTTCCTTGTGATAAATATCCCGATTTGGCACATAATTTAAAGCTTTATATTTAGCATACTCTAATACCACAGGCTGAAACTCAAACCGCCGCTTCTGTTCCAGCTTTTCTATCAACAAAGAACGCTTAACTAAATTCCTTAATTCTTTCTCAATTTCCTTTTCATTACTTCCCGGTAAAACAGCCGCAGCCATTCCTTTATCAATTGCACCCCGAAAAATACTAATACTCAAAAATAACGACTTTTGCAACTCACTTAAACGCTGAAAACTAGCATCTAAAACTAACACCATCCCCACATTTTCCCGGCGATGTGTTCCCACTACTTGCGGGTCTGTCAATAATTGCCGTAAATTCCCTAAACCTAAATCAGCTAATCTGCTTAAATTGGGATCTTGCTTAAATTCCTCTTTTAATAAATCCGCCACTAATCGCAATAATAAAGGATGTCCATCAACTATTTTTACAAACTCCTCTAAATCTCCCTTAATTCCTAATTCTGTTAATAATGCTGTTCCCTCTTCTATCTTTAAACCTTGAAGACTTAACCATTCAAATCTCGGAAATTCCGGTCTTTCTCTAGTGGTGACAATTACTGTACTACTTCCCCCAAATTCTACCCAACTCTGAAAAAAATCACTATAAAACTGACTTCCCCAAGTTCTATCTTCTGTTAATAAACTTTCCAAATTATCAATAATTAATAAAAATTGTCCAGAACGCAAACACCTAACCAAAGCCTGTACTAACTTTGCTTCTTCCTCTGGAACATAAAAACCAAATTCTGTTAAAACTTCCCTAGCAATATCACTAAAAATCGCCCCATAACTCACATCAGCCCAAAACCGTTTGGGGAAACTTTCTTTTATTTCCTCATAAATCTTAGCCGCTAACATTGATTTTCCAGTTCCCCCGATTCCCTCAATACCAATTAAAGGAATATTGGGATTATTTAACCATTGCCTTAACTGTTTAATTTCCTCCTGCCTTCCCTGCCAGTAAGCCAAATTTTTAGGAGTGCTTCCCCCTTTGAAAACACCCGCCGATTCTGCCTTATTACTGCCTTCGATTAAAGCTAATATTTCCTCTTGTTCAGCAGTAATAATATTAATTACTTTGGGTTATCAATCCTCCCAAAGTTGACTACATCAGCTTTTTCAATCTTGCCTACAGTATTTATTGTCTGTGTACTTTTGTCGTAAGACTTAGGCTCAACATTAACAAGAATATTATCAGATTGTGTAGTGGCTTCTTGTAAAAGTTGAGCTATTTCTTCCGCTAGTGCTGGATCATCTGCTAGAATTTTCTGGAGTTGTACCTGTAAAACTGTTTGTAAAGCTTGATCTTCTGGATTTTGCGCTAAATCTGCTACTGCTTCCTTTGCGGCTTCTTTTGCTTCAATTTTCGGCTGTAATTTAGCCCAAATCGCTTTTCCCTTACTCAATAAATCTTCACCTATTTTCCGGGAAGCACCTTCTACTACTTTATTACCTACATTTAGTATAAACGGCAAAGAAGGCGCTAGAAATTCAACCAATTTAACTACTTGGGTTATATCCATGAACTTATATTGTTTATCTACAAATATTTATACAAACGTATATTAACCCATAATGCAGGGTCAAGTAAACAGCCATACTGATTTAATTAGTTCCTGCTGTATCGATTCTTTTAGCTAAGTACAAAAGTATTTGTGTTCATTACGCTGCTGGCGCATCGTGACAATTTTGTACACAAGCTTTAATTGCTGTAAGCTGATATACCTCGCATTGCTAACAGTGCTGTGCCATAGGCGGCTTCTGTTTGTCTTGAGGAAGTTACAGGTACTTTTAAATACCTTTTTCTAATAGCTGTCCAAGTAGAATTTGCTGCGCCTCCACCAGCAGTATAAACACGACTTAGGGCATCTGCACCTAAGCTTTGTAATAATTCATAGCCTCGCGCTTCAATCCGTGCCATACTTTCTAATAAGCCGTGTAAAAATTCTTTCGGGTTGTCGGGACGGGGTTCTAATTTGGGTGGAAGATGGGGATCATTGACAGGAAAGCGATCGCCACTCCGCAATAAAGGATAATAATCTAATCCACTAGATTGGCTAGAATCTATCTCTTGACTTAATTTTACTAATTCTGCGTCCGTGAAAAACTTCCTTAATACTGCACCCCCAGTATTAGAAGCACCACCAGTCAACCATAAATCCCCCAACCGATGGCTGTAAATGCCGTAACGTGCATCTTCAATGCGAGTCCGACTTAACAGTTTTAGCACTAAGGTAGAACCCAGAGATGTCACCGCTTCCCCCGGTAATTTTGCCCCACTAGCCAAAAAAGCCGCAATACTATCTGTAGTTCCCCCACAAACTACACAATCACGCCGCAAATCAAATTTAGCAGCAATTTCTGGGCTGATTTCTCCCATTGGTGTACCAGGGGCTAAAACTTGCGGTAATTTAACGTTTATTGGCAGTTGTTCTAACCATTGGGGATATTTGAGGTTTTCCACGTCATAACCCAGTTTTAAGGCGTTATGGTAGTCGCTCAGTCCTAATTTGCCATGGAGGAGGAATGCTAACCAATCAGCTTGGTGTAGAAGATATTTAGCTTGGATAAAAGTCGGTTGCTGCTGCATCCATAGCAGTTTAGCGAGGCTGGATGTGGCACTTAAAACGGTATGATTAGCTGGCGCAATGCGGCTTAACCGGTCTAAGCAAGAAGCTCCTCTGCTATCGTTGTACAATAAAGGCGCGTCTACAGGCTGACCGATCGCGTCAGTTAACAAAATTGTAGAGGAAGTCCCATTAATAGCGATCGCCTTAATTTCTCGTCGCCATTCCCTACAAATCCCAGCCAGCAAAGCAAATAAAGCTTTCTCCCAGCAATTTAACCAATTACTTTCCGCCCCACTTTCCCAAGGCTGACGCACCTCCTGCACAACCTGGGCAGCCTCATCAACCACTATACCCCGTGCGCCAGAAGTACCAAAGTCTAGACCCAAATACAAATCCATAACTTTTGTAAATTTTCCTCAAAAAAGATCAAAATGCTTCATCTTTGTCCCTGGTTTTTGTTGCATCTTGTAACAAGCTATTCCCTAATCTTGGCAAAACAGGGAAAAGTAGTAAACGAAGTGCTAATAGCAAAGTAGTCCCATTTGAGGAGGATTCCCACCATGCCTATCTCTGATACTCAAGTCTACATCGCTCTAGTTGTAGCTCTTATCCCCGGCATTTTAGCTTGGCGGTTAGCTACAGAACTTTACAAATAGTGAAGATGTGACACTCTGAAGACTCATCATCCCGACATCGACGAAGATGTAGTCTCCAGACCTTGTGGCTGTGCATTACGGCCGCTAAACCTGTTGCAAAAATTATCTTTGGCAACAAGGGGAAAATTAAAAGGTAAAAGGGAAAAGGAAAATCTTACTCCTTCCTTTCCCTTCACCCTTTCCCCCATTAGTCTCTTCTGGATACAACTTTTTTACTCCTGCCCCCCTGCCCCTCTGC
>DATGXQ010000607.1:0-10609 GCA_035298905.1 Nostocaceae cyanobacterium
AAGCAAGGAAGACGCAAAGACGCGGAGACACGGGGACACGGTGACAGAGAAGATTATTACTTCTCCCCTCTCCCCTCTCCCCTCTCCCCTCTCTCTTCCCTTTCCTAACTGAGTTCGCGTATTTTGGCGAAAACTGATGAATTCCGATGCTGCTAACCCCAATTTAGAATCTAATTCTGCTTTCCCTGATGGAGAAGCAAACTTTAACCAATCTGATTTAGAGGTAAACAATTCTGTAAATGGTGAACTCAAAACAGAAGAGGCTGTGACTGAAACAGACTCTAATTCTATTATTCCCAATACAGAGCTAGATTCTGTTTTGCGTTATTTAAAAGTTAATTCTGCGGCTGAGGATGTTGCTGATAGTACTAACTCAGAAGTAGAATCTACAACTATTATTAACTCAAAAAGTGACTCAGAAGTAGAATCTACAACTATTACTAACTCAAAAAGTGACTCAGAAATTAACTCAGAACCAGAATCTACATCTATTACTAATTCAGAAAGTAACTCAGAAGTAGAATCACCAGAAATAAACAGCACTGAGTTAGAGTTATCACAAGCAACAATTAATCCTCAAGTTCAAGTCCAGTTAAAAACTCAGGAAGGAAAACTATTATTAATTTTGCCTACAGAAGCCCAGTTAGCCCCATCTGATTTTAGTTGGGGAGAAATTTGGCAACAAATGAAGCAGCGTCTTAATGCTGGCAGTCGCTTAAGAACACCCAATACACCATTACATCTAGTAGCCAAAGATAGATTATTAGATGGTAGACAACTACAAGAATTAGCAGAAACCTTAAATGAATACCAACTGCAACTAAAATCTGTAGCTACCAGCAGAAGACAAACAGCGATCGCCGCCGTCAGTGCAGGTTATTCTGTAGAACAACTACAACCGCAAAATGCCTTCACCTCTGAAACTACCAATGGTTCTACACCTCAAGCAGATGCCCTCTATCTAGAAATGACAGTAAGATCCGGGGTAGAAATTCGCCATCCTGGTACAGTGATCATCTTGGGAGATATTAATCCTGGTGGAATTGTGGTGGCTGACGGCGATATTATCATTTGGGGTCGGTTGCGGGGAGTTGCCCATGCTGGGGCTAAAGGTAATCGGGAAAGTTTAATTATGGCTTTGCAAATGGAACCTACCCAATTAAGAATCGCTGATGCCGTTGCTAGGGCCCCAGAAAAATTACCCAGCCAGTTTTTTGCCGAAGTGGCGCATATCACGCCCCAAGGAATCCGCATCGCTAAAGCTACGGATTTTTCCCGCTCTCAGTTAACTAAGATCAATCAAGAGCTATAAATAGCTATAAATATTTAATATTATTTCCTCAACCCCCATCGAGCGCATCTCTATCATGACTCGCATTATTGTAATTACCTCCGGTAAGGGAGGAGTGGGTAAAACCACAGTTTCCGCTAACTTAGGTATGGCTTTGGCTAAACTGGGGCGACAAGTAGCCCTAGTAGACGCGGATTTTGGTCTAAGAAACCTAGACTTATTGCTGGGTCTGGAAAACCGCATTGTTTACACAGCAGTAGAAGTTTTAGCTAGAGAATGTCGTCTAGAACAAGCCCTAGTCAAAGATAAGCGCCAGCCTAACCTAGTGCTACTACCAGCCGCCCAGAACCGCACCAAAGACGCAGTAACACCAGAACAAATGAAATTACTGGTAAATGCACTGGCGGCAAAATTTCAGTATGTGGTTATTGATAGCCCTGCGGGGATCGAAATGGGGTTTAAAAATGCGATCGCCCCAGCCAAAGAAGCCTTAATCGTCACCACTCCAGAAATTTCCTCCGTTCGGGACGCTGACCGGGTAGTGGGGTTATTAGAAGCACAAGGCGTTAAGCAAATTCATTTAATAGTCAACCGGATTCGACCGGCAATGGTGCGGGCAAATGATATGATGTCTGTGCAAGATGTTCAGGAACTTCTCGCTATCCCCTTGATCGGAGTAATCCCTGATGATGAGCGTGTTATTGTCTCTACCAACCGGGGTGAACCCTTAGTATTATCCGAGACTCCCGCCTTAGCAGCGATCGCCTTTGAGAACATTGCTCGGAGATTGGAAGGGGAAACTGTTGAATTTCTTGAGCTCGACTCACCCAACGACAACATTTTCTCTCGCTTGAAAAAGTTGTTGTGGACAAAGATTGTTTAACTTAATTTCCCAGCCCCCGCCCTCAAACCATTAGCAATGATTCTGGAATTTTTAGATAAATTATTTCGCGCCCCTGATACCAGCCGTTCTCAAGTCAAACGACGTTTGCAGTTAGTCATTGCTCACGATCGCGCCGACTTAGACCCCCAAACCTTAGAAAAAATGCGAAAAGAAATCCTTGACATAGTATGTCGCTATGTCGAAGTTGAAACTGATGGTTTGGAATTTTCCCTAGAAAGCAACCAACGTACCACCGCCTTGATTGCTAATTTACCTATTCGCCGAGTTAAAGAAACCAACCCTGAGTTAGAAAACAGCGATACATCTACCTCAGTTTAATCACAATCATTCATGCGATCGCTGATCAAATGGGGGTAACAACAAATATTTGGCGCGTATCTGTAGCGCCAAAAATACCCTATTTTGGGTAAAAATTCAAAATTCAAAATTCAGAATAAACTATCCTGGTAGGGTGTGTTAGCACAGCGTTTGGAAAATTATTTCTTGGTATTATCTAATTAAATTGGCTTATTTCACAAAATCAGGTAAACCAATTTTTTAAGAACCTCCTAAATTACTCCTTTTAAACCATAAAAAATACAAGCAATACTGCCGATAATATACACAAACCAAGTCCCAAAAAAACCAAATGCCCTCCCCGGTGACGGGCCATAAGTTTGAATTAAACCCCAAGCATGGGCAATTCTAGAAATAGTTAAAACCCCACCTAAAAGCCAAATTAACCAACTTTCTGTCTGCATTAATTCCAACGCTACTGCAAATAATAAAGCCTGGGGTACATATTCAGCAAAATTTCCATGAGCGCGGACTTTTCGTTGCAACAAACCTTGAGCATGTATTTTTTCAGTAATTAATTTTTGAGTTATATTTTCCACCATTGCAGCCCAAGCACTAGGCTTGACTAAAGGGTCAGGTTGTCCTGATACATCCTCCTGAGATTCACCATGCCAAACTCTAGTTTTCGCCCGTTCAAATGTAGCAATGTAAGAAAGAGCCAAAGCTGTAATACCATTTAAACCAATAAACAAAGTAGAGATAGGAATAGGATTTACAATCATATTTATTGGTAAATATTTTTACTAAAAACTCTATCAGAAGAATTAACAGCATAGTGTAATCAGTTTAAAACTCTTAATAAATAAAAAATTAGCCCTGATATCATCCCCGCTTGAACACTTACGATAAAAATAAAGCTAAGATTCTGTAATATAATAACTCTGGCAATTTTATATCGTAACTAATTACCCGGTTTTGATATGACAAGTCTTATCAAGCGTGCAGAACATACATTGCTGTAGCAAACTTGACATAGCCCACAGTTTCTTTTCCATCGTCACCAACGCCTTACACCTCCTTAAATTTAAACCCAAAGTCATTTTCTAGATAATTAATTTGTAATGTGAGTAATAAATTCTAGATGTTTGATTTAGAGGTCGGGACTTTCTTTAAATGAATCAATATACTTATACCATTTCTCTATGAAGATGCAATTAATTAGCTTGTGGAGGCAAGCTTTGTTCTGGTAGCTCCAGGCTTCTAGCCTGTGGGGAAATAAAGCGCAACTTCACATAAAATTGGTATTAGAGTATTCATAAATTTGAAGTATAGAAGTATATCTTTATCTTACAAAATGGGGTTCTACCGTTCCCCTGATGGTAAATAATATTAATTTAATTTTTGTAGGTTGGTTTGAACAGAGTGAAACCCAACATTTTCAAACATTTGTTGGGTTTTGTTCCTCAATCCAACCTACTATAAATCTTGTTTTGCATAAAGGGAACGGTAGAGCCACTATACATGACCTGAAACCCTTGTATGAACATCAAGGAACGTCTCTACATTCATTACCGGAAATGTCTAGAGTGAAAACTATTTATAGGAATAATTTATTTAAAAGTAGACAAAAGATAAAGGTGCGTTTAACTGTGTCAACGCACCCTAAACAAATAGATTCAATTAACTGAAATTATCGCGGGGAAGACATCCCAACTACACAAAATTAAGGATAAAGACCTCTATCTAGCAGGGCTTGTGCTACACGACCTACACCTAAAGTATAAGCTGCTAACCGTAAAGAAACTTGACGTTCCCTGGCCTCATGAATCACTTGGCGGTAAGCGTGTACCATTAAATGTTCCATTTCTCGGTTAACTCTCTCCTCATCCCAAAACAGATAAGAAAGACCTTGCACCCATTCCAAATAACTAACTACCACACCTCCAGCATTGGCCAAAATATCCGGTAAAACCGTTACACCCCGCGCCTCTAATACTCTGTTAGCCTCCAAAGTCACCGGGCCATTAGCTGCTTCCGCGATAATTTTCGCTTGCACCTGGTCAGCATTTTCCTCAGTGATTTGATTTTCCAAAGCCGCAGGAATCAACACATCACAAGGTAAAGTCAGTAAATCTGCGTTACTGATTGGTGTTCCTTGAGGAAACCCTATTACACTTCGATTATGTTCAGCCGCATAAGCTTTCAAAGCTGGAATATCTAAACCGACTTCCGAAAAGACACCCCCTGCACCCGTAGATACAGCAATGATTTTCGCCCCAGCAGCATGTAATAATTCTGCCGCAGCACCCCCTACATTACCAAAGCCTTGAATAGCAACTCGCACTCCCACCAAAGATTGACCTTGGTCTGATAAAGCTTCACGAACAATAATCATTGTTCCCCGTCCAGTGGCCATTTCTCGTCCTAATGAACCACCAACGGAAAGCGGTTTACCTGTTACTACCCCCGGTACAGCATGACCAACGTTGACAGAATAAGTATCCATCATCCAAGCCATTTCACGGGCAGAAGTACCCATATCAGGCGCAGGAATGTCTACAGAGGGACCAATATCTTTAATTAATTCACTAAAATAACGTCGGCTAATGCGTTCCAATTCCCCAACACTAAAGCGTTTGGGGTCAATGGGGATACCACCTTTAGCACCACCGTAGGGAATACCTAATAATGCACATTTCCAGGTCATCAACATAGCTAAAGCTGAGACTTCCCGTAGTGTCACCGCCGGATGGTAACGAATACCACCTTTGTAGGGGCCTAAAATATCTGAGTGTTGCACCCGATGACCAGCGAAAACTCGTATTTCGCCATTGTCTAACTTCACAGGGATAGAAACTGTTACCACCTTACGGGGATGGCTGAGAATTTCTACCACACCTTGACTTAGTTTTAATTCTTTAGCTGCCCACTCTAAATAACTACAAGCTTGATCAAAAGGACAAATATGCGCTGGAGAATGACTTTCCAACGGTAAAACAGGAGTGACAACCATAATATTTTTCTCCCATCGCGCTATTTACGCGAGCCGGATTTATATGGTTTAGCTTATCCTGTTTTATTAAAAAATGGTGAAATTGTAAGTTTTGTTACAGTTTATTTTTATTTTTTTGGTATGTAAGTTTATTCAGGTGGGCATTGCCCACCCAAAAACTTAAACTAAAAACACTTCCGGGGTAAAACTCCCATGTAATAACCCTGTTTCATCACAGTGGGAATTATGAACAAATTCTATGCCCTATGCCCTATACCCAGCCTCCATCAGTAAGTTCATGACTCAAATCGGATGGATATATCTCCTAATATGAATAAATTGCTAAAAGTTTTGTCTCATAAAGGTTTCAACTTTCTAGTTGCCGAAAGTGATGAAACAGAGATAAATGCAATATAAATGTAACTATATATTTTTACACCTAAAGTTAACCATTTTGATTTTGGGAAACCCTAATCTAAGCTTTTTTATTTGTCAAAGTCAGTACTAATTGCTTTAATATTTTTCTCTGGTTAAAGAAATTACATTTTATTTCATTATAATTTACTAGATACTTACAAAATGTTACCTTTGTAGACGTAAATATACAAAGCCAAGAGCTTCAATTATGGCATTAATCTTAGGTACTTCTGGCAATGACGTTCGAGTAGGAACTGCTACTAATGATCAGATATTTGTATTCGCTGGTAATGATAAGGTTTCTGGTGGTGCTGGTAACGACACTATAGAAGGTGGTAATGGCAATGATCTGTTAGACGGTGGAACTGGTAATGACTCCCTGGATGGTGGTAATAAAAATGACACACTTAGAGGTAGTAGTGGTAACGACAATTTAGATGGTGGTACAGGTTTTGATACAGCTAACTACAGTACTTTAGGAGCAAGAATTACCCTGCTACCAACAGGAGTCATTAGCAAAAGTAATGGTTTTGGTACAGATAAACTCACCAGCGTTGAGAGAATTATTGCCAATTCTAGCAAAGCAAATAACACCGTCGATGCTTCTAGTGCGGTAGGTGTGTCTATTAACGCTAACTTGCAAACCCAAAGTTTAACTGTAAGTAGTGTAGGAACATTTACAGTAGTTAACTTTGATGATGTCAAAGGTACAAACCTGAATGACACCATTATCGGCGATAATCAAAATAACCAGCTATTTGGCAATGGTGGCAACGACACTATTTTTGGTGGTGCTGGTAACGACATTATAGATGGTGGTAGTGGCAATGATTTCCTAGATGGTGGTGATGGGAATGATACTTTTACAGGTAGCAGTGGTAACGACACCATCAATGGGGGGAGTTTAGAGAAAGATACCGCAGATTACAGTAAATTAGCTGCTAGTGTAACTCTATTACCCACAGGAGTCTTAAATAAAAGCAACGGTTTAGGTACAGACAAACTGAATAGCATAGAAGTAATCATTGCTAATGCCAGCCAAACAAATAACACCATAGATGCTTCTAGTGCTGTTGATGTATCTATTACTGCTAACTTGCAAAAACAAAGTTTAGCTGTAAATGGTATTGCTGGTGTAGGTCCATTTACAGTCATCAACTTTGATGATGTCAAAGGTACAAATCTCAATGACACCATCACTGGTGATGGTCAAAGTAATCAACTTTTTGGTAATGGTGGTAATGATACATTCTTTGGTAGTGGTGGTAATGACACCATTAATGGGGGAGTGGGTAAAGATACCGCAAATTACAGTAATTTAGCTGCGGCTATTACCCTGTTACCAACGGGAGTCATTAATAAAAGCAATGGCTTTGGGAAAGATAAACTGGTCGATGTCGAAACTATTGTAGCCAATTCTACTCAAGCAAATAACACTATTGATGCTTCTAGTGCTGCGGGAGTATCTATTACTGCTAACTTACAAAAACAAAGTTTAGCTGTAAATGGTATTGCTGGTGTAGGCCCATTTACAGTTATCAACTTTGATGATGTCAAAGGTACAAATCTTAATGACACCATCACTGGTGATGGTCAAAGTAACCAACTTTTTGGTAATGGTGGTAATGATACATTCTTTGGTAGCGGTGGTAATGACACCATTAATGGAGGAGTAGGTACAGATACCGCAAATTACAGTAATTTAGCTGCGGCTATTACTCTTTTACCAACTGGAATCATTAATAAAAGCAATGGCTTTGGGAAAGATAAACTGGTCGATGTCGAGACCATTATAGCCAATTCTACTCAAGCAAATAACACTATTGATGCTTCTAGTGCTGCTGGAGTATCTATTACTGCTAACTTGCAAAAACAGAGTTTAGCTGTAAATGGTATTGCAGGTGTAGGTCCATTTACAGTTATCAACTTTGATAATGTCAGAGGTACAAATCTTAATGACACCATTACTGGTGATGATCAAAGTAATCAGTTATTTGGTAATGGAGGTAATGATAATATTTCTGGTGGTGGAGGTAATGATAGGATTTCTGGTGGTGGAGGTAATGACATTTTATCTGGCGGCACAGGTAATGATACCTTAGTAGGAGATGTTGGTACTGATACTTTACTAGGTGGACTTGGTGCTGATAGATTTGTGTTTAACAGGTTATCAGAAGGCGTTGATACTATTCTAGATTTTCAGCGAGTTCAAGGTGATAAAATTGCGGTTTCGCAGTTAGGATTTGGGGCTAGTTCTTTAAATCAATTCACTTACAGTAGTGCTACTGGTAGTTTATCATTCTTGGGAACTCAATTTGCCACTATTGCTAATCTACCAGCAAATTTCTCTGTGGCTTTAGATGTTACATTGTTGGCTTAAAAGCTGATAATTTGAGACCATGAAAAGATTTTTCCTAAAGGTATTACAGCATTTTTAATTAAAGCTGTAGATAGTTTTATCCTCTCATGCAGAAGAGAAATTTAAACCCCAATCTCCCTAAATCAACAGAGGAGATTTTTGCTTATGTATAAATATCGGATATGTTGGGAAAAAATGGTCAGCAATGCAATAAATTAAAGTAAAATCAAAAACGATAACTGGCACTAAAATAAAAGCCATCATCTTGAGCGTTAATACCTCTATCATCTAAATTAACCAGTGGTAAGCCATAATCTAATCTCAGGTTTAAGTTGGCTATGGGTTGAAATAATAATCCTGTGCCTATACCTGCTAAAAATCTTTGTCTTTGTAAGGTGTTGGGGTTATTGTCTACGTTCCAAATGTAGCCTAAATCAACAAAAGGTGCGATTTGTAATGTGGCATTGCCAGCAGCATCTCTTTGTAGAGTTATTCTATCTTCCAGAGAAAACTTAACACCATTGTCCCCAGCGCGGACATTTTGCCGATAACCACGCAGAGATTGACCACCACCCAGGACATATTGTTGCGATGGTAATAAGCCATGAGGTGTGAGTTGCAATTC
This sequence comes from Nostocaceae cyanobacterium, assembly GCA_035298905.1. Taxonomy (GTDB): domain Bacteria; phylum Cyanobacteriota; class Cyanobacteriia; order Cyanobacteriales; family Nostocaceae; genus DATGXB01. The sequence goes on from DATGXQ010000607.1 coordinate 8,865, forward strand.
GGCTTGAGCGATTAATAAGTTATCATCACTAAAGCGTTGTACTCGTTGGATTTGGGCTAACCAGCTAAAAAAGCGACCATCGGGGATGGGATCTGAGTTGATGGTAGCATCAAATATATCTATACCAAAACTAAATAGCGATCGCATTCCCCAAGCACCAGCTGCATCACGTCTGACATAATCTTGACCAAATTTAATCACACGGGTACGGCTGTTACCTTCAGCATCAGGGCCAAAACCAAAGGGTGTAGGCCCAGCAAAAGTAAAGGTCTGCCCATTTTGAACTGCAAAACCCAAGGATAAAGCAAATTCTTCTGTGAGCGATCGCACTAATGGTTGTCTATAACTAACTTCATATAGTTGTGATTCCCCACTAATATCAAAGGCTTTTAATTGTGGATCAATTACTTGATTATTATTAATAGTGGTTCTTAGTTGTAATGTGCCATTCATCGGATTAAGAGGCACTCGATAATTAAAATCGTAAATATTAGAACCACCTTGAGTACTACGATAATAAGATAAGGCTAATTCATCACCTAAACCTGTCAAGTTGCGATGACTAGCAATAATTCCTAATCTTTCTGAACCAACGCTAGGAGGTGAGTAGTTATCAATACTTAATACTGCGTCAAAGGGGTTGGCTTCCTTGACACGAACGATTAAAATGCTTTGACCAAGACTACTTCCTGTCCTTAAACTAGCTTCCACATTACTAAAAAGCGGATCATTGCGGAGTAATCTTAATTGGTCTTCCAATTTGTTGCTAGAAAGGGGTTTCCCAGTCCCCAAAGCCACACGCGATCGCACATAATTAGGATTTAAGCGAGTTGTTCCCTGAATTTCAATCTTTTCTACACTGCCTTCAATTATTTGAATTTGTACTACACCATCAATAATTTTTTGGTCTACTAATATTGCTCTAGATGTAATGTAGCCTTTATTTAAGTATAATTGGGTAATTTGGTCAGCAACTTTTTGTAATTCTTCTAAAGTAACAGCCCGTCCTTCTACTGGCTGAGTGATAGAGTTAAACTCCTCTTGACTAAAAACTGTACTGCCAATAACTTGAATTTTCTGCACTTGCACAGTTGCCGTTGCAGGAGTACCGGAATTTTCTGGAGTGGGAATAGATTGCAGAGGTCTTTCTTGTTCCGGTCGCAGAGGTTCTAATGTTGGTGTGGGCTGAGGAAAGCGGTTTTGGTTGGAGTTGCCTTCTGGATTTGGTGCTTGGGCTAAACTGGGAGATATACACGTAAAGCAAATAGCAATATAAGCTGAAAACCAGCAAAATACAAATTTACTGTTGGAGAAAAGAGAAATAATTTGCATATTTATACTTGCTTATAAGGTTAATTATTAGGACTCAAAGCACTTCTTTTATACTGCTCTTTACATTTCCCCGCAACTGAGGATGGAAACTTTGCACACACAGTAGAAAAATATAGACTTATTGAGCCAAAACTCAGAAATTTACAATTATTTAAGAAAAATATACTTTGTAAAGCATAAACATTTAGCTATCAGCCATCAGTCAGCCAGATAACAAATAGTGACATTCTTCGATTCACTAAAAAGCTAAAAGCTGACTGCTCATAGCTTTGTTAAAATTTCGTTACCAAAAATGTGAATATAGCGTTGCATAGCCGTCAAGTAATAGGTACTATAGAGAACTGCCAGGGTTTGATCTAGCTTTACACACCTTTACGTTAAAAGTCATCTTGGGGAAGCTTAGGTGCGTAAAC
>DATGXQ010000608.1:0-4624 GCA_035298905.1 Nostocaceae cyanobacterium
CGATGGGGGTGGTGATGGTGGCGGGGGTGTTGGTTCGTCGTGATCGTGACCTTCGTGTTGTTGAATCTTGGGAGTATCGTTGGAAAGTAGTGGATCTGTTTGTGGATACAAGAGATCTGACATAATGTTAATGTTCTCCTGGTGAAAATTTAGACAAAAATTCCCACTCAACTGCATGATAAGCGGTTGAGTTTTATCATCTTACGGGCATTAAAATCGTTTGAATAACTAATCTATAATCCGTTGTTGCAACACCTGTTATTTATGCAATAACAGGAATTGATTTGATAGTTATACAAAGCATAATTTACCCTTAGTTAGCAAAAGTGTCTATTTTTTTTATTGTTTTTTCATTCTTAAAGTAGATGTTGCTCCTTAATTAAAACCTTTATAAACTTTGCAAGTGATTATATCATGCTTTGCAACAGTAAGAATCTACTTTTCAAAAATTTAGTCTTGAAGATAGTACTTTTCCTACTTTTCCTGCTTTTGTAAACTCAAACATTTCTTAAACTGAAATAATAGTAAGTAATTATATTAGTAAATACTTCTTTAATTTTTAAAATTAAGTAATATTTTATACTAGTAGCTAAATCGCCAGGCTTTTATCACCAAAAATTTTCAGAGCATTTATGGCCAAACATAAAAACTCAGATTGATTCTCCAATCTATGCTTAGATTGGGGTTTTTAGCTCTGTAATGACTAGTTTAAGCCAGATAGATGATGTACTGGCTTAAGAAAAAAATTAGTAATTTTTACAAAAATTGGTACTGAATAAAAAACAGACCTCTTGCAAAAGCCGTTGCTGGAGTAGTCAGGGGTGTGAAAAAGGCGATCGCTAACTATCAGCTATAAAATTTGCTTATTAGTTTACTTGAATTGAGCGTTTTAAACTCTGCTGGCTTAAGATTTTTAGCTTCTTGGTATTGCATAAGCTTATCTTATAAATCAGAGGGGGCGATCGCTAACTATACCATCTCACCCTTTGAGATTTTTAAGTCGCAAAATCTTGAGATCGTCTATAACAGCAACGGCTGATTTTGTTGAACTTGAATTCATCCGTAAACTCTGCGATTTAATACCTACAAACTTCCCGCACACAAACTTGTGAGCTTCATAAGCAGCCTCAAAAGCTTTTACAAACTGCTGATGTTCGATCGCTAAATTGCTATTTAAGTTGGCAAAAGTAGGCTTTAATTGTGACAATAACTTAACCAAATATATATGATCTCTGGAAAACTGACCGCTCAGCCCTGGTGGGGCATGGGGGGGCATCATTGAGGGACGAACTACATCTTGGAATTGACTCTGTGAAGAATCACCTGTAAATTGCAAGGCAGATTCGGAACCCCACATCAAAAAAGTTGCCAGAGCCATCGCTTTTTCTGCTTCGTGAAAGCGCCCAGAGACAATCTCCGTGTGAAAGCAATTGAGAGCAACAACTAAATTTTGAATAATAACATAAAAGATATGGTGGCCAATAACCCAACGACGTAAAGGATCGAAATTAGCGGGGTCTGGAGTTGATAAAGTTAAAGGAATCAAGAAAGGATTGGGAGCCGACTCAACTGATTCTTGCCCCAGATACCGAAGCGTTGACTCAAAAGCATGACGAAGATTGCTCCACTGGGCAGCTTCTAGATAAGTACCAGCCGTTAAAGCTTCTTCGAGTAACTCAGCGTAGGCTTGGAGGATACTCCAAAGCAATATGACTCCAGAATCGCCTTTAACCCGAATAACGCCCATATAGTCGTCTACGATGTTGACATAGTAATCTTTCTCGGTCTGTTCAACTGATGTCTTTACAATCGGATGACGATGGATAGGGCAGGGCAAATAAAGAGATATTTGGTTGAGAGTTACGCGGATTTGACTGAGTGCTTCAGCATCAGTAGAAGATCGTAACTTCTGAGTACAATCAGCGATCGCGTCAAGAATTTCCGGAGAACAATTTTGGCTAACTTCCTCACGATGAAGAGGTAATTCTTCGGGTTTTGTTAAATATAACTTTGGGTATTGTTCCATCATATTCTCTATCATCTATTTTTACTATTTATAACTCAAAGCGCATCATTTGTTTTCAGGTGCTTCTAGAAAAGCGATTTTACCCAAATAAGCAAGACAAAGGTGCATTAACTTTTCATTTCATCGGCAGACATTCAATACTACTTATTTCAAGCACTTTTAACGTATTTTGACATTCTACTTCTGGATGATAGATATCAATAAATTGTGGTTTTCTGCTGAACTAATCATGATAAAGTTTACTACAAGTTCACAACAACGGTCAATATAAACTGGCTTATCCTACTTTTAGTACTTTTAGTACTTTTAGTACGAGATTGGAGATTATAAATGGCAAAAACTTAGTATATGCTTAGCTTAGACAGGTCTAGAAATATAGCACAAAAATAATTAGCATAATAAAGAATTTTTTTGACTTCCGTATTTCTACTGAACCTTTTTTTAACTGTTAAGTGTACGATTAACAGAGAGTTTCCCACATAGAAATATTACTAATTTTACTTAATTGTAAAAATGTGTTAACAAGTATTAGATTATAAGAAAAATAACTTAATTTAAAAAAATCTCTGAGTCGTGGAAAAACAGTTTAGCGAAAGTAAAATTTACCGGGGCTGAGAGAATACACTTTTTTACCCGAAAAATCTCACTTGATATAACTTTACTCAAGTAGCTAGATAAATAAACTCTATAAAAGAGCAGGAAAAAAGTTAAACTTAACAACAATTGAATTAGTTTCGATCAAATTCTACCGGATGGGGGCTTTTGAATGACACCAGAGCAGAACTACCATATGTCTCCAGAAGAATTTCGCCATTGGGGATATCAAGCGATCGACTGGATAGCTCACTACTTAGAAAATGTAGAAAATTTACCGGTGCTGTCTCAAGTTCAGCCTGGGGACATCAGAGCTAAGTTGAGTGAAACTGCGCCCCAAAAGGGAGAATCTTTTGAGGCTATTATTCAAGACCTCGATCGAATTATCGTGCCGGGACTAACTAATTGGCAATCTCCCAACTTTTTCGGATTCTTTCCCGCAGGCATTTCGGCACCTTCAATTATCGGTGAGCTAATTAGTGCTGGGTTGGGAATACAGGGAATGTTGTGGGCAACTTCGCCTGCTTGTACGGAACTAGAAACCCACGTTTTAGATTGGCTGGTAGATATGTTAGAGCTCCCAGAGCATTTTAAATCTGGGGGGAATGGGGGGGGAGTAATTCAAGATTCAGCCAGCAGTGCTTCTTTAGTAGCTTTGTTAGCGGCTAGGGAACAAACTAAGACCGATATTAACAAACTAGTTGCCTACATTTCTACGCAAACTCACTCTTCTGTAGAGAAAGGAATAAAAATTGCCGGGATAAGGCCAGAAAATTTACGCTTAATAGAAGTAGACGATAATTATGCCATGCGTCCAGATGTGCTAGAGCAGTGCATCGAAGCGGATATTAAGGCTGGATTAACTCCTTGTTATTTAGCGGCTACAGTAGGGACAACTTCATCTAATGCGATCGATCCGCTTCCCCAGCTAGGTGCTTTAGCGCAAAAGTATAACATCTGGTTTCACGTCGATGCGGCGATGAGCGGTACAGCCGCCCTTTGTCCGGAATATCGCTGGATTCATCAAGGAGTAGAACTAGCTGATAGCTATTGCTTCAATGCTCATAAATGGATGTTGACAAATTTTGACTGTACTTGTTCCTACGTGAAAGACAGAACAAAGCTGATTCAAGCACTCTCTATCATGCCAGATTACTTGAAAAATCAAGCTACCGAGTCAGGTCAAGTAATTGATTACCGAGATTGGCAAATTCCATTAGGTCGTAGGTTTAGAAGCCTGAAACTTTGGTTTGTAATTCGCCATTACGGTATTGAAGGTTTACAACATTATATCCGCAAACATATCACCTTAGCGCAAGAATTTGCCCAATGGGTAGAAGCTCACCCAAGTTTTGAGTTAGTCGTCAATCCTCCCCTTAATTTAGTATGTTTCCGGCACAAAGGGGGCGATCGCGTTAACCAAGCAATTGTTAACAGTCTTAATGCTTCGGGAAAAATTTATTTAATTTCCACAAAACTTGATGATAAAGTAACGATCAGAATGTCGATCGGGCAATCAAAAACTGAAAGGGCAAATGTAGAACTAGCGTGGAAGTTAATTTGTCAAGTAGCTGATTCCGTAGAAGTAACAGAATTAGTTTAATGGATAGCAAAACCCAACATTTTGTTGGGTTTCGTTATTTGAAGATATCCTAAGAAAGCGCTACTAGATTACTCGATCGGAACTAGTTCCATTCCACTGACGGGAGTGCCTGCGGAAATAATGTTGACTAATTGAAAGCCTCCCTTTTGGAAAAGTTCTCTGAATTCTTCCTCTGTGCGTGCGCCACCTTTACCGATCGACATTACTTCTAAGTCTAACCATTTACCCCAGTGGAACTCGTCTCCGGAAGGAATAATCGAATCGATTACCAGTAATGTTGCGTTGTCAGCCATTGCACGGCGAATACTCTTGAGCAGTGCGATCGCGCTTTCATCGCTGCAATCGATAATACTGTAGGAAATCGTATAGAGATCCGCACCTGTGGGTATAGATTCAAACAT
>DATGXQ010000609.1:0-8772 GCA_035298905.1 Nostocaceae cyanobacterium
TTTCTGGTTCATCTGACAAGACAATCAAAGTCTGGGATTTAAAATCTGGCAGTGAAAAATTCACTCTCACTGGTCATAGTTCCTATGTGAATACAGTGGCGATAACTCCCGATGGTCAATCTGTGATTTCTGGTTCATCTGACAAGACAATCAAAGTCTGGGATTTAAAATCTGGCAGTGAAAAATTCACTCTCACTGGTCATAGTTCCTATGTGAATACAGTAGCAATAACTCCAGATGGTGAATATATGATTTCTGGTTCTGATGACAAGACAATCAAATTTTGGGATTTAAAATCTAGCAGAAAAAAATTCACTTTCACTGCTCATGGTAAGTCGGTAAATGCAGTAGCGATAACTCCAGATAATGAATATGTGATTTCTGGTTCTGATGACAGGACAATCAAAGTCTGGGATTTAAAATCTAGCAGAAAAAAACTCACTCTCACTGGTCATAATTCCTGGGTGAATGTAGTGGCGATAACTCCCGATGGTCAATCTGTGATTTCTGGTTTATCTAACAAGACAATCAAAGTCTGGGATTTAAAATCTGGCAGTGAAAAATTCACTCTTTCTGGTCATAGTGGTGGGGTAAATGCTGTTGTAGTTCCTTTCTATATTCCATATTTGATTTCTGGTTCTGATGACAAGACAATCAAAGTCTGGGATTTAAAATCTAGAGAAGAAATAGCTACTTTTACAGGAGACAGTCCAATTTTATGCTGTGCTATTGCACCTGATGGTAAAACAATTGTAGCAGGTGAAGCATCGGGACGGTTACATTTTCTCTGGTGGGAAGGAAGAGGAGGTAATTATGAATAGTCCACCTTTACCGACTTCTCGATATTCCCTCACCTATCCAGAGGAATTTCAACAAGTGATTTTAGAAAAGAGTGAAAATTTTGTCGGTCGTGAGTTTATTTTTACTGCTATTAATGATTTTCTCCAGCGTTACAAGCGGGGTTATTTTACTATTGTCGGTGTTCCTGGTAGCGGTAAAAGTGCGATTCTCGCTCAGTATGTGCAAGCAAATCCTAATACTATTTATTATAATGTCCAAATTCCGGGTAAAAATCAAGTTGAGGAATTTTTTAAAATAGTTTGTAGTCAGTTAACTGAATTTTTAGCAAGTTTGACCACTACCCAATCTTCTCCAGCAGAATTATTAATTGAAAATGCTGGTGGAGGGAGTTGGCTTTTATCTCGATTATTACAACAAATCAGCGATAAATTAACATCTGAGCAAAAATTAATTATTATTATTGATGGTTTAGAAGCGATTGATATTTACAGCCAACCGCCGGGGACAAATTTATTTTATCTACCGCGCTATTTACCAGATGGGGTTTATTTTCTCTTTTCCCGTCGTCCTTATCAAAGGTCGCTTTCTGGGTTATTAATTGAAGCACCATCACAACTGATTGATTTAGCTGATTATGAACAGGAAAATCAGGAAGATATAAAGCTATATATTCAACTATATATTCAACAGTATGTCTCTTTAGCGGAGAGAGAAATCAATCTTTTTAGTGAAAATGAAGTTAATTTTATGTATGTACGGGAAACTCTCAAGGCTATGAATGAGGGTTTTTATGGGGAATCTGAAGATTTTAAAATGATTCCACCTGATTTAGAGATTTATTATCAACAACATTGGCAAAAAATCCAAGGTGATAATTTATCTGATGTAGGGGTGGAAGTTTTGCGGGTTTTAACTGCGGCGGAAGGTTTGGGTTTATCAATGCAAATGATTAGCCAAATGATTGATGTTGATGTTTATGATGTGGCGGAAGTTTTGGAAGGTTGGTTTGAGTTTTTTCTGGAATGTCGGGAGGGAGAAGAAAGGTTTTATAAGTTATATCATGAGCATTTTCGAGTTTGGTTAGCTATGAAATTAATGCCCGGAAATTAATGCCCGGAAATCATGCCCTGAAATCAATTTCGGGCTTAAAGCTAAAGTGCGTTAAAACGCACTCTGGGGAATATGTTGTGAATAGGGAATTTGATATGGAAAAAATAAATGATGGTGGGCTGTGCCCACCCAAATTTTTAATCTACATCTAGTCCCAATTTTTTTTGGATTTTTTTCAAGGTTTTATACATTTCTGGAAGACGACGATAAATTAAAGTTGCTTTTAAGTAAACTTGGTGAGGCATTGCAGGAGTACCAGAGACGGTTTCTCCTGGTTCTACATCACTGAGAATACCAGATTGGGCAGAAACGATCGCCCGATCGCCAATTTTCGCTTGATTAGAAACTCCAACTTGTCCGGCTAATAGTACACCATTACCAACCACTGCCCCTCCAGCTAAACCAACTTGACCAGCAAGCGCGCTATTTTGACCGATTTGGCAACCGTGACCTATTTGTACTAAATTATCTATTTTGGTATTCCGTCCGATTCTCGTTTCTCCCACCGCAGGACGGTCAATGGCACTATTCGCACCGACTTCTACCCCATCTTCTAACACCACATACCCAGATTGTTCCATTTTGAACCAACCTGTACGAGTGGGAACAAATCCAAACCCTTCACCACCAATCACTGCACCACTGTGAATCATGCAGTTTGCCCCAATAATAGCGCGTTCTTGAATGGTACAATTGGCGTGTAAAGTTGTGCGATCGCCTATTTTTACATCTGGGTAAATCACCACGTTGGCATGTATCACCACATCATCGCCAATTTCTACACCTGATTCAATCACTACATGAGCGCCAATATATACATCTTTCCCAACTTTAGCTGTAGGATGGATGACAGCAGTGGGGTGAATAGATGGTTGGGGGCGGTATGGTTGGTAAAAAAGGGAGATGGTTTTAGCAAAGGCTAAACGCGGATCTGCGGTCGTTAACCAAGCAATCCCTCTTTCTGTGGCTTTTGCTGCTAATTCCTCATTCTTAGCCAAAATTACGGCACTAGCGAGAGTAGTATCAACAAAGCTAGTAAATTTACCGTCAACATAGCTAATATTACCACCTTTCGCTTCATCGATCGCAGCTGGTGCGGTAATCTCTGGATCAAGTTCTGGGTTAGTGCTAAGGCTGTGTTGAACGACCACATCACCTAAACTACCGAGGATTTCGCTAAATTTCATTATTTTAATATGCTCAAATTTATCTCCAAAGGCAATTTATAACATTTATTGTTGAGTATTGGGTAAAACAATTATAATAGCTTAAGTGGATTGTGATAGTTGATTAGGTTTATGGAGTGACTATACATTCCCCAAACACAGTCTACAATTGATTGAGATAATATGACTTTCGTGCTGCATAATTGCAACAATAAAAAATTATCAGAGCTAAATGTTTTTAATTGGACAAAGAAAAATCGCCAAATTTATCAGGAAACATCCTAATGCAAAATCTTCTTTAGAAAGATGGGTAGTTTTAATCACAGAAAATAACTTTGATTCTTTTCCTGATTTAACCTCTATTTTTCCTAATGCTGATTATGTTAGACCCTATACGGTGTTTAATATTAGTGGTAATAATTTTCGATTGATTGCAGAAATTAGCTATGTTGAAAAAACAATTATTATCGAATCAATTTTAACTCATGCTGAATATGATAAGGAGATGTGGAAAGATGAATCTTGAACAAATATCTCAAAGCTGGCAAAATATTGCTCCTCTATTAATGCCTATCGCCAGTGAAGAAGATTGTGAACACCGAGAAGAACAACTCAAGAAATTAATTAAATTAAATCAACATAAAAAAGATCCTCAAATTAGTTATTTAATTAAATCTATTGCTTTAACTATTAAAGAATATGAAGAAAAGGCATTTCCTCTAGAAAAAGCGACAGGAGTAGAAATTCTTCAGTATTTAATGACAGAACATGGTTTAAAGGAATCAGATTTTCCAGAAATAGGAAATCAAGATTTAGTAGCAGAACTGCTAACTGGCAAACAGGAATTAAATTTAAAAATGATTAAACTTTTAGCGAAACGTTTTGGTGTTGCTGAACAAACTTTTCTAGGTTAAAAATCAAAGCGAGCATACTTATTCGCATTTTCCAAACAGCGATGATCAAAACTATTGAGCCATGTCTTGTAAAGCAGTATTAATTATGTCTTCACTAACTCCATCTGGATGCATCAACATAGCTTGGCGCAGAAAATAGACAATCTTCGCTTTCTTCTATGATTTGAATAAATATCAATTCTTCAGGTTCAGCATAAATAATTGCGAGGATAGCTGAAGTATCAATAACCATTACTCTGGAATTCTAAACTCGTTATAGCCAATAATTTCATCAGCAGTTCTGTTATCTAGATTCGGTAAATTTCTAATCTCATGACAGATACTACGAACAAGATTAATATCAATCTTTTTACCTTTTACATTTTGGCAATAAATAGAGAGTGAACTGTTTTTACCCATACACATTTCAAAGTTAACTTGTGGTAGTATTGTCTAGTTAATCATTTCTTTTAAAGCAGTATTAATTATGTCTTCACTAACTCCATGACGTTTCAAATTTTCAATAAAAGTCGCAATTCCTGAATTACGACTTTCTAAATAATATAAAATGGCCGCCATAGGTGATGGGGGTTCAATAGGATAATTTTCTTGCTCATAAACTTCTACTAAAGTCGTTAAAATATCTAATTTTTCATATTCTGGTGTACCTGGGGAAGCATCAAATAGTTTCTCAATTTCTTTTAAAGCTTCTTGATAATCTGTTTCAGTTTTAATAGGTTTTAAATCCATAATATTAACCCTCTTTAAATAATTGTAGCATCTACTTTGTCATACTCTTGATGAGTCCCTATAAAACGAATAAATATAATACCAATATCATAATGAATATGAACAATCAAACGATAACTATTTCCTTTAATATTAAAAACTACTCGATTATTAGCAATAATACTGGCATTAGCATACACTTCTTTAATATCTGATGGACTTTCCCACTTAGCACGGGAATCATCATCAAACCATGCTTTTAAAGGCTGTTCTGTATCAGGATGTTTTTGCCAATATTCTCTTAGGGTACTACGAGCAATTATTCTCATTTTAATAATTTTTATAAAACGTGGTTGTTTACTACCTCTTTTAATTTTTAATTATTCCCCATTGCTTGACCTGCTAAATATGCAGTAGTCCAAGCACTTTGGAAATTAAAACCCCCGGTTATTCCATCAATATCTAATATTTCCCCGGCAAAGTGCAAACCAGGAACTATTCTACTTTCCATAGTTTTAAAGTTCACTTCTTTTAAATTCACTCCGCCACAGGTGACAAATTCTTCTTTAAATACGCCTTTACCGCTTATTAAATAAGTCCCTTGAGTTAGTTCTTGAATTAATTGATTTAAGGTTTTATTGGAAATTTCTGCCCACTTATCTGTAGTGTTAATTCCCGCTCTATCAATTAAATATTGCCACAGGCGATGCGGTAAGTCTACACCCCGATGTAAGGCGATTTGTTTTTTACCGAATTCCTGTTTTACATTTAATATTTTTTCTCTGACTTCTTCTTGTTTAAAATTCGGCAACCAGTTAATTAATAATTTGCCTTGGTAGCGATTTTCCTGTAACATTCTTGCGCCCCAAGCTGATAATTTCAAGACAGCAGGACCGCTTACTCCCCAATGGGTAATTAATAAAGCTCCTGTTTGTTGTAATTGAGTTTTTTCACCTGTAGATAAACGCAAATGTACAGGATTAACGCTAATTCCTGAAAGTTTATGTAATTGGGGTTCTTTAATATTAAAGGTAAATAAAGATGGGACTGGTGTTTCTATTTGATGTCCTAGTTCTCTGGCAATTTTATAACCAACTAAACTACTACCTGTAGCGAGAAGGAGGCGATCGCACTCTATTTTTTCCCCACTTTTACAGATTATAGCAAAGTTACCTATATCTAAACGTTTCACTGCACTTACAGGTGTACCAAGACGCAATTCTACCCCAGTTTCCGCCATAGTTTTAATTAAACATTCAGCGATCGTTTCTGATCGATCTGTAATTGGAAACATTCTTCCATCGGCTTCTGTTTTCAACTGTACGCCATGAGATGTAAACCAAGCGACAGTATCTTTAGCCTGAAAGCGGGTAAATGCACCCCGTAAAGCCTTACTACCTCTAGGGTAATTTTGCACCAACTCCTCTGGAGAAAAACAAGCATGAGTGACGTTACACCGTCCCCCACCAGAAATTAACACTTTGGCTAAGGGTTGACGACTAGCTTCGATGAGGATAACTTCAGCTTGGGGGTTAGCCTCGGCGGCTGCTATCGCCCCAAAAAAACCCGCCGCCCCACCGCCTATAACTACAATTTTTAGCGATCGCAATTTTCCGAACCTAATGAACGTTGACTTTACTAGCAGTTAGAAATCCTGAGAAACCCAACTACTAAACCAGACTTTTTTAATTTTTAATTTTTAATTTTTAATTGTTTTCACTCTTCTACTTCAAACTCATCCTTTGTTGCGCCACACACCGGACAAACCCAATCATCTGGTAAATCTTCAAAGGCTATCCCTGGTGGGATATCACCTTCTGGATCGCCTACTTCTGGGTCATATTCATAACCGCAGACGGTACAGATATATTTTTCCATTTTATGCCCCTGATAATTTTCTTGCTTCCATGAAAATACTTTTGCTATAAAATTTCAACGGGCTGGGGTATGGGGTGTAGGGGATTGGGTATAAAGTAAAAATCACTTCCTTATCTCCCCTCTCCGCGTCTCCCCTCTCCGCGTCTCTTTTCTTAATCCCCTCACAACAATGATAATTGCTCATTTGGTGGCTTAAATCCCAAATGCTTATAAGCTGCTTGAGTAGCAGTCCGACCGCGTGGTGTGCGACTTAAATAACCAATCTGCATTAAATAAGGTTCGTAAACCTCTTCAATAGTTTGTGTATCTTCCCCTGTAGCCGCCGCAATAGTTTCTATCCCCACTGGCCCGCCGTTAAAGTTCTCAATAATCACAGTTAACATTCTTCTATCAGTCCAATCTAAGCCACAAGGATCTACTTGAAATAAATGTAATGCTTCGGCTGCTAATTTTTCGGTGATTTCTCCCGCCTTTTTTACTTCCGCATAATCACGGACACGTTTAAGTAATCTATTAGCAATCCGTGGTGTTCCCCGTGAACGTCTGGCGATTTCTGCTGCACCTTCTTGATTAATCGGAGTTTGTAATAATTGGGCGGTACGTAAAATAATTTCGGTTAATTCTGGCACTTCATAAAAGCGCAATTTTTGAATTAAACCAAAGCGATCGCGTAATGGGGAAGTTAAAGCCCCGACGCGGGTTGTCGCGCCCACTAAAGTAAATTTATTCAAAGGTATACTTCTGATTCTGGCACTAGAACCTTTACCCACAGTAATATCTAAGCGATAATCTTCCATTGCCGGATAGAGAATTTCTTCGGTCATCCGCGACAAACGATGAATTTCATCAATAAATAAAACATCTCCTACCTTCAGATTGACCAATAACCCGACAATATCCCGTGGACGTTCCAAAGCTGGGGCGCTGGTAATCTTACAATTTACCCCCATTTCCGCAGCTAAAATCATCGCCATTGTGGTTTTACCCAAACCAGGGGGGCCATAAAGCAACAGGTGATCCAACACCTCATTTCTTGACTGTGCGGCTTTAATCGCTATTTCTAGCACATCTTTTAAATCTTTCTGGCCAATGTAATCAGCAAACCGATGGGGTCGAATACTCTCTTCTTGCTTACCCTGTTCATCAATGGCCGCTTCTTTCTGCAACAGATTCTCACTAGGCGGTTTAGCCTTTGCTTCCCGTGGTGGTTGTGGCTGTCCGTTGGGTTCTGGGGGCTGTTTTTTGGAGGAGATTATCGCCATAACTGGAACTATTCACCTTTGCTTGTGGACTGTTTTTGTGCCTTTAACCTTGTAATACTGAGGAGAAAGCAGGATTACGAAATTTTTAGTTGCTAAACAGGCACAGGGATTTAAAATTTAAGTTCCGAACAATTACCAGGAGTGTAAAAGTCATTATGTTGTCTAAAAGGATTTTACCTTGCTTGGATGTGAAAGCGGGCAGAGTTGTAAAAGGAGTTAACTTTGTTGACCTCAAGGATGCAGGTGATCCGGTAGAACTGGCACAGGTTTATAACGATGCTGGGGCAGATGAGTTAGTGTTTCTAGATATTACAGCCACTCATGAAGACCGAGAGACGATCATCGATGTTGTGTACCGCACGGCTGAACAAGTCTTTATTCCCTTAACTGTCGGTGGTGGCATTCAAAGCTTAGAAAATGTTAAAGCTTTGTTACGAGCTGGGGCAGATAAGGTTAGTATTAATTCTGCGGCGGTACGTGACCCAGACTTGATCAACCGGGCAAGCGATCGCTTTGGTAATCAGTGCATAGTTGTTGCTATTGATGCCAGAAAACGACTTGACCCGCAAAATCCTGGTTGGGATGTATACGTGCGTGGGGGAAGAGAAAATACAGGTATAGATGCTCTACTGTGGGCAAAGGAAGTAGAACAACGGGGAGCAGGAGAATTACTGGTAACAAGTATGGATGCTGACGGTACTCAAGCTGGTTATGACTTAGAGTTAACAAGAGCGATCGCTCAATCGGTGCAAATCCCTGTCATCGCCTCCGGTGGTGCAGGTAACTGTGAACATATCCACGCCGCTTTAACTGAAGGTCAAGCCGAAGCCGCCTTATTAGCATCTCTTCTACATTACGGTCAATTAAGCGTCGCAGAAATTAAAAATTATTTGCGCGATCGTCGCGTTCCAGTCCGACTCTCTTAATTCCCAT
>DATGXQ010000610.1:0-6540 GCA_035298905.1 Nostocaceae cyanobacterium
TGATGGGGGGTAGGGGAGGAAAGGAAGGGAAGGGAGGGAAGGGGAGAAATAATTTTTTATTTCCTCATACCCCATACCCAATACCTCATACCCAATACCCCACATACCCAATCACTTTTTTTACGCTCATTTCCCAGCTAATAAAGGCAAAAGCAAGGTGACAAAATAATAAACCAAAGGTGCTGTAAAAATATAACTATCAGTGCGATCGAGAATTCCCCCGTGACCGGGAATTAATTGTCCTGAATCTTTAACTCCTGCATCACGTTTGAGTAAAGATTCAGTTAAATCGCCTAAAAGACTAGCGATCCCAATCAGCAACCCCAAGGCTAGACCTGTAATTGGGGCGTAGGGTAAATGTAAATAGTAAGCCCCAAACAAAGCAACTGTTACACTGGCAGCGATCCCAAAGACTGCTCCTTCGACAGTTTTCTTGGGGCTAATATCTGATAACCTGGTTTTACCAAAAAATTTACCGATAATATAAGCCCCAATATCCGCAGCCCAAATACAGAAGAAAGTCAAGATTGTCGCTGTAAAACCTTGGAGGATAGTAGCTAAATTTCCTTGGGTAAAAATTTCATTCCAGTTGTGAGGCCAATAACCACCAAATGGTAAATTGCTGATTGATACACTATCTAAACTCCGCAACCGTACCCAATAGCTGGGTAAGTACCCAACATAAAATAAACCCATGATTGAAGCAGAAATATCAGCAATTGTCGCCATTTTGGGTTGAAACAGTAGATAAAAACAAATTAGTGAACCTGCGATGGGCATGACAGCATCAGCTAAACTACTATCCAAACTGCAAATTATTAACAACATTTGACTAACAGCTATAGTAGTTTTTTCTGCCGCCGCTATTCCTCTGGCTCGTACCAAACTAAAATATTCCTGTTGACCTAAAAAAACCACCACTGCGATCGCCACAGTAAAGTACCAACCTCCCAACAGGGTAGAAGATAGAGCAATAGCGATCGCAATAATTCCACTAATAATTCGAGGCCAAGGCATAAGCAATTAAAAATTAAAAATGCAAAATTAAAAATGAGGAAGTGCAGTCATAACTAACATGACAGCGTAACAGCTTATTGAGTATTGTTGCCGAAATCTCAAAGTAAAATCTCCCATCTCCAGCCAAGGAAAAACAGGGGCAGCAGGGGAAGAATAATTTACGCCCAATGCCCCATACCCCATACCCAAACCATCATTTTTAATTTTTAATTTTTAATTTTTGATTGTTTTAGTCTAATTTCTCACCACTGAGAATAAAAATCGGGTCTGCGGCCACAAAAGCTTGGGAAAAACCCCTTGTCTCTAAACGGTTAACTGCTGATTGGACAACTTCAATATTTCTGGCTCTCAATTGCGAAAAACTTTGTGAAATAGCGTACAGACTCTCTAGATTAGCAGCTGTGGTGACTAATCGGCCTGAAGATGGTAAATATTCCCAAGCGGCTTGTAAAATTTCCTGAATGGGTCTTCCTCCTTCCACACACACCCGGTCTGGGTTCACTTTAATTTCATGTAAACACTCTGGGGCGCTACCTGTAATGATTTCCACGTTATTCACTTCAAAGCGATCGCAGTTGCGTTTGATTAAACTGGCTACCTCTTCATCCCTTTCCACCGCAATCACCCGCCCTTGAGGACAAATTAGCCCCACTTCCACCGGTATTGTACCCGTACCCGCCCCAATGTCCCATAACACGGAATCTGGTTTTAACCGCAGTTGGGAAATTAACAACAGTCTTAATTCTCGCTGACTTAAAGGAATGCCTGGTAAATACTCAAATAACTCATCGGGAATACCAGGGGTAACAAAAGGCCAAAGTTGAGAAGGCATAAGCAATTAAAAATTAAAAATTAAAAATTAAAACTCCAGTTTTACTCAGCATCTATGATTACTGATTGTAGGCAATTTAGATGTGGCATAGTTGACTAAGAAGGCTTGTTAAACTGATTTGACACGTTATAAAATAGAACAAGTATGCCAGCGTAATACTATAAGTAATCATGATGAATGGGGAAGTTTTAGGGGAACGCTACCAAATTCAACAGCAACTAGGTAAAAAAGCTGGCAGACGAACACTGTTGGCACAGGATATTTTGACTGGGGAATTAGTAGTTGTAAAGTTAGTTGCCTTTGATAGTGAGTTTGAATGGGATGATCTCAAGTTGTTCGAGAGAGAAGCGAAAACGCTTAAATCTTTGTCCCATCCGGCAATTCCCCGCTATTTAGACTATTTTGAGCTAAATTCGCCCCAATATAGAGGATTTGCCTTGATCCAGACTTATATCCCCTCTCAAACTTTAGAGCAATACATCCACGCTGGTAGAACTTTTAGCGAAGCAGAAGTCAAGGAAATCGCTAAAGCGGTTTTAGAAATTCTGATTTATCTACATGATTTAAAGCCACCTGTGATCCATCGTGATCTTAAGCCTAGCAATATTTTATTGGGAGAGAGGTCAGGTAATAGCGTCGGAAAAGTGTACCTAGTCGATTTTGGTTCAGTCCAAACGGTTCTGGCTACTGAAGGGGGGACAAGAACGATCGTCGGGACTTATGGTTATATGCCACCAGAACAATTTGGTGGTCGTGCTGTTCCTGCTTCTGATTTGTATAGTTTAGGTGCAACTTTAATTTATTTGGTAACAGGTACTCACCCCGCAGATTTACCCCAAAAAGATTTTCGTATTCAATTTGACCAAGTTACTCATCTCAGTCCTGGTTTTACTAACTGGTTAAAGTGGATGATAGAACCAAATTTAGAAAAGCTTCCGTCTTCTGCTCAAGAAACTTTAACAACTTTAGAACATCCCCATTTTTCCCCTGAGCCTACAACTTTAACTAGAAATAAAGCTTTAAAAAGCAAAGTTATATTAAAAAAAACTATAAAAAATGAAGTCGTAAACTTCAAATAGATAAACAATACATTTTATTATATTAGTTTAATGGGCTGTAAGGTGTATAGCAATCCCCAATTTTAAACAAAAAATTACTAAGATATTTTTTTACAAAAAGTGAAGAAAAGTTTAAAGGTTTCTTATGATATCCGCAAACATTCACAAATAGAATTAGAATATTGAGCAACAGAATTAAGTGATTGGTTGGCAAGAGTAAAAATTACTAAATAATCATTAAATGTCAAATTTCCTAACAAACAAGAAAAGGCAAGAATATGGATTTACTTTTAGTTAGTATACCAATGGATTTAGGTAAAAAACCCTACGATTTAGCCTTTCCATTTTTAAAAAGGCTGAACTTTGGAATTTTAGCAATCGCCTCTTATATGACAGAAAGAGGTTTTCATGTAGGCATTTTCGATCCGCAAGCTCATCCTGAAGAAGATTGCCTAATCAAGCTTTTACAAAATATTAAGCAGAATAGTCCTAATGTAATTGGTCTATCTTGTATTAGTGGTTTTAGTTATCCTTCTTGTCTAAAAATAGCCAGTGTAATTCGTCAAAATTTTCCGTCTATTACCATATTTGTTGGAGGTAAAGATCATGTTGGACAAATAGCAGAATCAGTATTATTAGAATGTTTAGCCATAGATATAGTAGTCAGAGGTGAGGGAGAAGAGGTACTTTGTCAACTAATTGAGCATATTAACCAAAAAAAGCCCCTTGATGATATAAATAATATTGTTTATCGCCATCTGAACGGTGAGATTTGCTCAACACATTATGATTTAGCTTTTAATCCTCAGAAACTACCGCGATTAAACTATAGCCTATATCCAAATTTTCAAACATTTGCACCAAGTTTAGAAGTTGGGAGAGGTTGTACTTTTAGTTGTGAGTTTTGTGTTTCAGCAAAAACTGGAGTGCGTAAAAAAGATATATCGTCTATTATCAATGAAGCAGAAAATATTACTTTTATATATGGTGATAATGAGATTTGCATCTACTTAGAAACACCTATGTTTTTAATGCTGGATGAAGAAATATTAGAGTTAGCTATTAAACGTCAAGAAAGAAATTTAAAGTTTACTTGGAGAACAAGCACTCGTATAGAATATTTAACTCCAGAACGTTTAAATAAGTTAGCAAAAGCAGGTTGCAGAGTATTGGATGTGGGATTGGAAAGTGCTGATTTTGAAATTCTGCTAAGAATGGGTAAAACTCGCAACCCACAAAAGTATCTTGAGAGGGCATCGGAAATATTAAGTGTTGCTTATAATCTGGGAATAATTATTAAGTTAAATATCCTCTTTTATATAGGCGAAAGTTTAGAAACAATAGCAACAACACTGTCATTTATTGAACAAAATCTTCCTTATGTAGTTAGTGTTTCAGCATATCCTCTTTTGCTGTATCCTGGTTCATCTTTAGAGGAGGGAATTGGAGTAGAAATTAAGCAGTATGGGGGAACAATTGTTACAGATGGTATTTGGCAATCAAGACATTTATGGCCTGTTAATCCTAGTGCTGGGTTAACATACGATTTTCTGCAAGAATTAGGGATTTTATTCACTAAGTCTTTTCAGACTATGGAAACTTTCTATAAGCAAAAGCGGTACGGTTATTTTTCTCCTCAGATTTCCTACCCGGAGTTTGTTGATGCTGCTACAAACTTTGGCCTTGACTCTCTTCCTTTTTCAAGAAATCTTCAAGAAAATGTATCAAATAGAAAAAAACTTTGGAATTACCTGAAAAATTGAGTGTAAAAGCAAATGAAAATATTAGCTATTGTCGGTATGGCTGGTTCTGGGAAAAGTACACTATCTCAGTATTTTAAAAATCAAGGTTTACCTGTGTTGAGTTTTGGAGATTTAATTAGAGCAGAAATATTAAAACGCGGTTTACAAGTCACTCCTTTGACTGAACCAATAGTGAGAGAGGAAATCAGAAACCAATACGGAATGGATGCTTGTGTACAAATTTCTTTACCTTGGATTAAAGCTAATTTAGTGGACAAGCCGTTTATTGTGATTGATGGTGTTAATAGTTTTAGCGAGTATAAGTCTCTCAAACGGGAGTTTAGTGATGAATTAACGGTTATAGCTTTATTTACTTCAAAAAATATCCGTTATCAACGCCTAGCTTCAAGATTAACAAGACCATTTACAAGAGAAGAAGCAGAAGCAAGAGATTATCGAGAGATTGAGAAAATTGAGCAAGGAGGTACTATAGCTATGGCTGATTTTATGCTCATGAATGATGGTACTAAAGAAGAATTATTTGAAAAAATAGCAGCTTTAATCTCTCAAAAAATTTTGCTACACCGCGATTAACTCTTATAGTTAATTATAGAAACTTAAAAGGTATGTTATATGTTTGGACTAGGGTGGCCAGAAGTGGCTGTAATAGCGATCGCGGCAATTTTGATTTTTGGGCCAAAAAAAATTCCCGAACTGGGAAGGGTATTAGGTAAGAGTTTACGGGGTTTTCAAGAAGAAATCAAACAGCCCAACCAAGACAGTAACTCCGAGTCAGAGGAGAAATGAGCCGGAGTAGAGACGCGAGAACTCGTCTCTACTGGCAACTACAGCAGCGTATTAACTACAGAAGATGGGGCAACGCCATTTTGTGAATCAATTGTTGTAGTTGTAGTTTGCGGCTGGACATCCTCAATCACACCGCGTAATTTAATTAACTTAATTGCTCGACTGACGCTTTCTGGTAGAATCACCACTAAGCTGCCATCGGGAGCCATATCTAGAGCTTTATTAATGGCTTGGGTTTCATCTAAGATGGATTCGTAGCGACTATCTGGCTTTGACTGAGTGATGCCTTTAATAATCAAATCACTAGCAGAACCCCTTGGTCGCCCTCTAGTATCATCATCTTCTTTGACAATCATGTAGTCAAAGATATCAGCAGACAGTTTTCCCAAAGTCACAAAGTCTTCATCACGGCGATCGCCTGGTCCCCCGACGACACCGATTCTTTGTCCACTTGTCCAGTTGCGAACAAAAGAACCTAAAGCTTCGTAACTAGCTGGGTTATGGGCATAATCAACTAAAGCATGATATCTACCCAAATTAAACAAATTCATTCTTCCTGGTGTTTGACTCACCGAAGCCCGGAAGGTTTTTAACCCCGCCCGAATTTGCTCAATAGTCACATTTTGCACAAAAGCTGCCAAACTAGCTGCTAAGGCATTAGCAATCATAAATGGCGCTCTTCCCCCCATAGTTAGGGGAATATTTTCGGCTTTTTCAATGCGGTGTGTCCAATCGCCTTTAACTATTGACAAATAGCCATTTTCATAGACTGCGGCTACTCCTCCCTTTTGGATGTGCTTCCGCACTAATTCCGAGTCAGGATTCATAGTAAAGTAAGCAATATTGGCCTTGGTTTTTTCTGCCATGTCTGCCACGCGGCGATCGTCAGCATTGAGGACTGCATAACCGTCAGGGTAAATAGCCTCTGCTACTACACTCTTGAGGTGAGCTAACTGCTCAATGGTATCAATATCACCTATGCCCAAGTGATCAGCCGTGACATTCAACACTACACCCACATTAGCCGCTTCAAAGCCCAGTCCAGAACGAAGAATACCACCACGGGCTGACTCTAACACTGCTA
>DATGXQ010000611.1:0-13460 GCA_035298905.1 Nostocaceae cyanobacterium
GTAGGGGGTAGAGTGTAGAGTGTCAAGAAAGCCCATAAATTTAGGGGCTTATACCTTTTTCTCCCTGTTTTGAGACGCTACGCTTTCCGAGGTTAAATTCTTCCCTCTACACTCCACGCCCCACAAAGTCAGTCTCCTCTCCTTACACCATAAGCTTTGTGAACAAGTCGGGAGAGCCAACCTCCGCGCTGACTTCCCTACACCCCATATCCGCCCTGTAGGATCTGAGATGAGTTATTTGTTTAAAACTACTTCCTTTTTCTTTTTCATCAGTGCTAGGTATTCGTTGCGAGTTCCATCGACCCGGTAATGATCACAAATTTGACAAAGTTTGAGAATATCTAATCGACTGAATACTTTTTGATGCTCAATTCCGTTATCACTACGCCAACGCCAGAAAGTTGTTCTGTCAATACGGCGGTTACTATCAGGCCATCTACGCCTTGATAGGAAATCTACCAATTCATCTTCATAAAAAGAGTAGCCTTTGGGTAATTTGAGAAGTTCTTCTCTTAACTCATTGAGCGGAATGAGTGGATCTAGCTCGGATAATCTCATGCCAGCAAGCCCTTATAATTTCTTTTCATTCCAAATCATGCGGTCAGCTATGAGCAATACGGTTAAATCAAATGTAGTTATGTTGTGTTGCGTTTTTGGGTGGATGGATCAAGAAGTTAATAGGGAAAATTTATATATTCATTATCCCTATTTCTGTATCTATCCACGACAATAAACAGACATTATTCAATCAAATAGGATAAACTGCTTACTGGTTATTTGCAACCCATATGCAACAAATTTAGACATAATTAATGAATAATATGTCTAAATAAACATTAAAGCAAGTTGTGAAGATTAAGCTTCACAATATAAGCTTCATTTGATGCTTGAATTTAGCATCTCATAATTCGCTATTTTATGGAGTAGTGGTCTAAGATTTCATACTTTAGATATACTTGGAAGTAGTAAAAATAACAATAATGATAAATTATTACTTTAGATAGAAGTCAGTTTCGATAATCACTCATTAAGAAAAATCCAGATAACTATAACCTGTCTCTAAACGAAGCATATACCAGATGAGCGCAGGATAGGTGTAGAAATTTGAATTATAAACTCACATTAGATACTTATTAACTTAATTATTTTATCATTCGGGCAAAATGTAGGCAAACCTTAGAAGTTCTTATATTTAAAAATGTTTTTAATAATTTATACCATAGATAGATGTACCAAGCTTAAAGGCGTGATAAGAGTCTAATAATTGTTGCTTTGATTTAAAATAATGAGTTTAATAAAATACTAAAATAAAAAAGATAAAAAGATAATACTGAAGTGTAATTGTCTCAGAAGCAAAAACGTTTTATTAGTTTTGAGCAATATTTATCAATTTAGCTAATTGTAAAATTTTCTTAGATTATTTGATTTCAAAAAATATAGATAATTATTTCTTATCGGACAAATGTAATTTATATGCACATTTAGTATAGGCTGACGAAGCTAATCTAGTAATTAGAATTAATTAGCACAAAAAATATGGTAATAAAAGAACTTTAACAACCTGGGATTTATTAGTGATTATTGATTTATATGTTCCTCTTTTGTTAAAAAGTAGAATTTATCCAGAAAAAACCTTATACCGATTCTCTAAAATTCAGCAACAGATCCAAAATTAGAAACTCTTGCTACACCTGGCTTTCTTAATTTTTAATTTTTAATTTTTAATTGGTATTAGTATATTTTTTGTGTTAATCTGGGAATAAAAATCTAATTTCTTAATTGTGAAATCTATATTTTTAAAAATTTGAAACATTGTTATTCATAACAAAAGAGCATAGCGGAAGGAGGCGATCGCAAAGGTTTGAGATTGTGAAGATTTATTTCATTACGCACCCTTCTCTTTGGGAGACGCTATAGTATATTCGCTTTTTGGCAGGGGTAGAGGAAAGCTACGCGATCGCCATGACAACAGTTAGAGCATTGTTTCGTTTAATTATTTTTATAAACGTATAAACTCAGTAATTCGCTTTGTAAGTTTTACTCGTACTGCACTAACTACAGACCTATCTATTAAGTTTGCCTAGATGAACAGCGAATCCCATAAACGATGTACACTACTATTAAGACGGCAATTCTAGCAAGTAGAGAAATGCCGGATAGCTAAATTGGCTATATTTGCGCTATGACGCGAGAATTATGGCAGGATGATAAGGAAGCCCATGCAACAAGAATTTCCAATGCTGGGTTTCACTATCAACTACTTCCAAGGGTGCTTTTGACCAAAAGAATTGGATACAAGCCCCCTCCTTTTAGGACGGCTTTGTGCTAATTTTTGGGTATAGTCGCCATAGGGCATTGGGAGACTTTAAACGGACATGGAGGGATGATAAGACCACTTATGTGGCACACCCCAGTGAAGTGTCAAGGAATCCTTGCTCCTTTAGGACGAGGAGGTATGTCAAATGGGAAACTTTGAAGAAGGCAAGGAGAGCAAAAGAGCAGAGTAGCAGGGGCAAAGAAGAATTTTCTCTTTTGTCTACTTCTGCGCTTCTCAATTCTTCCTTTACCCTCTGTCTTCGACCAAAAATAGATAACAAAGGGCTAGTAATCTTCACAATAGCCTAGTTATACATAGGCTAGGAAATTTCTGCTCTACTGCGTCTTTTTTCCTTAGCAAGATCCTACTTACCCAGTCAATGAGAAACTAGATCAAGGTCTTGATAACTGCCATGACATGGCAACATGTCGTTAGCTTCGCACTTTTTGCAAAGATTCGACGAAAGACATATATTATCGTCTGAAGACTTGAATTTAGTTGCGAAAAAAAGAATATATATACTCCCACCTTGACTATTAGATGAATCTAGAAAACTCAGAAACTTACATAAATCATCCAACTTGGGGTTTACTCTATAGGATCTGTATGGTTGATGAAAACCAGGATCTATTCACTACACTTTATGCCCAACGCTTATTTTTTTTGGTAACAAATGACGTTAAAGGGATTAAGTTTCAGCCCATTGGACGGACTGAGGCAAGAATGATGCTGGAAAATCGCTTGCGTACTTTGCGTCGCACTGGACAGTCCCAGGAGTACGATCAGCTTCAGAGTGTTTTCCAACGCACCTTCCAATGAGCAGTTCGATTAGCGAACGTATTTCTACCATCCGTGCCACCCTACCAGATTCAGTGCGGTTAATCGCCGTTAGCAAGCAAGTACCCACTGAACTAATTCGCCAAGCCTATGCCGCAGGTATTCGTGATTTTGGCGAAAGTCGTATCCAAGAAGCTGCCAGTAAACAATCTGAGTTGCAAGATTTACCAGATATTACCTGGCATTTCATTGGACATTTACAAAGCAACAAGGCGAAAAAGGCTCTAGAACAATTTGCCTGGATTCACTCTGTTGATAATCTACAGCTGGCCTTGCGTCTCAACAATCTGGCGCAACAGCTAAGAGTGACCCCCCAAGTGTGCCTACAAGTGAAAATTCTCCCTGATCCTCATAAATCCGGCTGGCTAGTTCCCCAGTTGTTAGAGGATTTACCAGCTCTTGATCAATGTAAAAATTTACAAATTCAAGGTTTGATGACAATTCCTCCCCTTGGTTTAAATGAAGCGGAAATTTTGAATGTATTCAATCATACGTCTAACTTAGCCAAGGAGATTCAAGCTCAACACTGGTCACACATCAAGATGCAGGATCTGTCTATGGGTATGTCAGGGGATTATCAATTGGCGGTGCAAGCAGGGGCAACAATGATTAGATTGGGTACTATCTTGTTTGGACAGCGCAGTTAGGTGACGGGGATAGGGGGGTCAAGGAGCAGAGGAGACGCTCTGACGCACAGAAAAGAGACACGGGGACACGGGGACGCGGTGACAAAGAAGATTCTCACCTCTTCATTCTCCCTTCTCCCCTCTGGAGCGTCTCCCTTCTCCCCTCTCCCTTCCCCGCGTCTCCCCTCTCCCCTCTCCCCTCTCCTCATCCCTACACTAAGTGAGTTAAGTAGCAAAAAATAACTGTTCAATTTCCGGGAAAATTACGTATTTGTTAGAGAAAAGTGTGTCGGAAGATATAATCTTGACAAATATAATTACTAAGACAAAATGAGATAGCAAGAGGTTCACGTAGCCGCAGCCTTAAGATATAATTCTGACTCATTGTTATATCAATTTAAGGCATAGGCTTTTAGAAAAGCGTTTGTTTTTCACCAAAAGCTGTACTAGTGGTTACAAACAGCAATACAATTGCTGAAAGATATAGCCGCTAGAGCGGTCGAGACTGGCGCATAAAATTTACCGCCAAAACAATTAAGGTAATTTCCACCGGGAGCGTACAAAATGAACAATATATTTTCCAGGCTTAGAGATTTTGTGGGCCTAAATGAGCAAGCTGAATATGATTACTACGAGGAAGAACCGGAAACCGAAAGCTACCGCAATCTCTATGAGCAGGAACAACCCCAACCAGCACCACAGCCAGAGGCTCCTGCCCCTAATCGACGTAGATGGGAAGGTATGCCTACAATGGGGGAAGATGTAGCCGCAGCAGGGTCAAAGCCTATGAGTAATGTTATTGGTATGCCAGGAGCAATCAACGGAATTTCCGAAGTGTTGGTATTAGAACCTCGTACTTTTGAAGAAATGCCACAAGCAATACAAGCTTTGCGTGAGCGGAAATCTGTGGTTTTAAATTTAACGATTATGGATCCAGATCAGGCTCAAAGAGCTGTTGATTTTGTTGCTGGTGGTACTTATGCTTTAGATGGACACCAAGAACGGATTGGCGAAAGTATCTTTTTGTTTACACCAAGCTGCGTACAAGTAAGTACCCAAGGTGGTTTGTTGCATGAAGTACCACAACCACCAGCCCGCCCTTCTCGCCCCACAAGCCCTAATCCTAGTTGGGGAAACGAGACGAATCGTATGGCTCAATAAAGCTAAATTAGTCATTAGTACAAGAAGGCAAAAAGCAAGAGGCTATGGGACAAAACATAATAATGCTGATATAATCTGTTTTTTCTAAGCTTCTAATTGTGCATTTATGCCTGCTGTGCTGTATTTGTCCATAGTTTATGGTCTTGAAATATTTTGCTAATGGCTGTTAACTATTGACCATTGATCCATGACTAATGACTAATCAAAAATGAGTATTAAATTTGGCTTAATCGGTGGTGGGGTAATGGGAGAAGCGCTATTATCCCGCCTTATTGTGTCTGGAATTTACCAAGCTGGGGAAATTTTAGTTAGTGAACCCCAAGCTACCCGTCAGAATTTTTTACAGCAAGAATATCAGGTAAGTGTCATCACAGATAATCACCGAGTCTTGGGGGAAGTTGAGGAAGTGGTGATGTTAGCAGTTAAACCCCAAGTTTTTGGGGCGATCGCGCAAGATTTACAAGATTTAATTCCGAAATTGCCCCACTCACCCCTAATTATTTCGATTTTGGCTGGTGTACCCCTCAAACAGCTAGAAGCGGCTTTTCCTAATTTACCAGTAATTCGGGCTATGCCTAATACTCCCGCTACAGTAGGAGCAGGGATGACGGCGATATGTTTAGGCACTCATACCAGTAGCAGCCATGAGCAAATAGCCCAACAGATTTTTTCAGCCGTAGGGGAAGTGGTAGTAGTAGCAGAAACACTGATGGATGCGGTGACAGGTTTATCTGGTAGTGGCCCCGCTTATGTGGCACTAATGGTAGAAGCTTTAGCGGATGGAGGAGTAGCCGCAGGTTTACCCAGAGCGATCGCCAAACAATTAGCTTTACAAACAGTCTTAGGTACAGCGACACTGTTACACGAGAGTAAAATCCATCCGGCAGAACTGAAAGATCGAGTCACTAGCCCCGGAGGGACAACGATCGCTGGGATTAGTGAGTTAGAAAAAGCTGGTTTTCGTTCTGCTTTAATTGAAGCGGTGAAGGCAGCAACTAACCGTTCTCAGGAATTGGGGAAAGGGTGACAATTCACCAAATAGCGTTCAAGGTTCATATACTTCACTACGATGAGCGATCGCCATTACAAATACCTGTACCAGTTGATCCTCTATGGAGTAGATGACCCTGTAGTCCCCGATTCGGTAGCGATATAACCCTGCATAATCTCCTTTTAGTGCTTTGATGTTGGGATGCAGTCGAGGATTTTGTTCTAACTGCTGTAAACATCGAGCAATTTTCTTAGCTAGGGCTTTGTCCGCATTGACATAAAACTTTTGGGCATCAGGATGCAGAATAACTTCATACATCAGAGCGAAGGCTTCTCCAGTTTGTGTAATGGCTTTTAGGCGTTTTCTGATTTTCTTTAACTCGCTCTAGCAAACCAGGAATTGCCAAAAGTTCTTGAGTTGCAGCTTCGCTTTCAGCATCTACTAAGTAAGCCGCAAAATCAGCAAGCACCCGTAATCGCTCTGGTGATAGTTGCTGGAGTAAGTCATGAAGCTGGTTCTGTAACTGTGCCACGGATACCACAACTTCAGATGAACTATCTTCTTTTGAGAAATTATCCGTAGTATTCATCGCTTCCCTCCTAATTTTCAGGGTTTAGTCTCCTTTGTCTCCAATCTGTGAGAAATTTGTTAGCTACTAATTTTAGTATATCTATTTTAGTAACTACATTTTTAACTGTCTCAATATCTACAGGTTGAGTACCATGAGCTATTGCAATACGAATTTTGTAATTGTCGTCAATCCAGTTTTTTTGACCCTGAATAATATCCCAATTGTCACACTCACCCCATATAGACTTAAAGCTCTCCCAAATCTTGCTTATAGAACCTGTACTTCTACCTTCTGGAATTGGAGGATGATATTTGGTTGCTACAATTTCAATGGAATTCCAGAATGCTAAAAATTTGTCAAATGGATCTTCAGTGTATAAGCCCTTACGATACCAGCCTAAAGCACGTAAAAATGTTGATTCCTTCATAGCCAAAAGTCGGGCTTCCTTAAAGGCTTTGTGCCATTCTTCTTTTTTAACTCTTCTCAAAGTATCGTGAGTTTCATAGTCATTTCTTTGCCTATCACCAAAGTTTAGATAAAGTGGCTGATCAATGCGAATGGCAAGAGCATCAAGCATTTGACCAAAATATAGAATAGCTGCTTCACGAGCAAGCTGTTTTGATGGTGCATAGGCTGTAACTATTGCTTCTATGCCTGAAGAACTACCCCTTCGTTTTATCTCAATATCGCTATAAAACGGATCATCACTTAACTGTAAACCTTTTGGTTCATTTAACTTCACAGTCTTTTCAACAGTAATGGAGCCGTACACAACAAGATTTACTTCCCAAACAGGAGCATTTATCATTTCTTCGACCTCCACGCTGGCTGTATGCTTAACTGGTTTTTCTATAAACAAAGGTCAAAAAAAATACATTCTTGAATAAAATTATGCTGAAGTTGTTAGATTCTTGCAAAGATATATCAATAAATTATACTTTCTATTAACAATAATTAGGTGTAAAAAGTGTCTTACCTATCCCTGTTAACAACTCAGCTTTGACTCTCAACCCAGCAAATCACTAATCAGGTTATGATAGAAGACAATCTGGTTGCTAATCATGATTGAGTGAACTATCCCGCCATCCCATCTCCAGAACTCGACCTGCGATCGATATTTCCCTTTGAGTTGGATCAATTCCAAAAAGAAGCGATCGCCTCCCTGAATGCTGGCCGTTCCGTCGTTGTCTGTGCGCCCACAGGTTCAGGAAAAACATTGATTGGGGAATACGCTATTTATCGCGCCCTGTCGCGGGGTAAGCGTGTATTTTATACCACCCCCCTCAAGGCACTGTCCAATCAAAAACTCCGCGACTTTCGTGAAAAATTTGGCTTTGATCAAGTCGGACTGTTAACAGGGGATGCCTCCATTAACAGAGATGCCCCGATTTTGGTGATGACCACTGAAATTTTTCGCAACATGCTCTATGGCACACCCATTGGGCAAGTTGGTATCTCTTTAGTAGATGTGGAGGCGGTGGTACTAGATGAGTGCCACTACATGAACGATCGCCAACGAGGTACAGTTTGGGAAGAATCTATTATCTATGCTCCTCGTGAAGTCCAATTAGTTGCCCTATCTGCCACCGTTGCCAACAGTGACCAGCTTACCGACTGGTTAAATCACGTTCATGGCCCCACCGACCTGATTTACTCTAACTTTCGTCCTGTCCCCTTGGAATTTCATTTCTGTACTCCCAAAGGGCTATTCCCCCTATTAAACGAAAGCAAAACTAAAATTAGTCCCCGTTTAGTGAAACGCGGTAAAAAGGGGGAAAAAGGCAAAGTCGGTAGACCAGAAGCACCAACTATCACTTCGATCATCAGCCAATTAGAGCAGCGTGATATGCTGCCAGCTATCTTCTTTATCTTCAGCCGTCGGGGCTGTGATAAGGCCGTAGCTGAAGTAGGTGATTTATGGTTGGTTAATGCTGAAGAGTCACAAATATTACGGCGACAAATTGATGAATTTTTAAGCCGCAATCCTGAAGCTGGACGTTCTGGACAAATTGCCCCCCTCTATCGGGGTATAGCAGCTCACCACGCTGGCATTCTCCCTGCTTGGAAAGTGCTGGTAGAAGAATTATTTCAGCAGGGATTAATTAAAGTGGTATTCGCTACCGAAACCTTAGCAGCCGGGATTAATATGCCAGCCCGCACCACAGTGATTTCCACCCTGTCTAAACGGACTGATAGCGGTCATCGTCTGCTTAACGCTTCTGAATTCTTGCAAATGGCGGGACGCGCTGGCCGTCGGGGGATGGACTTACAAGGGCATGTGGTAACGGTACAAACTCCCTTTGAAGGAGCCAGGGAAGCCTCGTATTTAGCCACTTCTGAACCAGACCCTCTAGTTAGCCAGTTTACACCTAGCTATGGGATGGTATTAAACTTATTACAAACCCACACCATAGACGAAGCTAAAGAATTAGTAGAGCGCAGTTTTGGGCAGTATATAGCTAATGTACACCTAAAACCAGATTATGATGAGATTGTTGACCTCAAAGCCCAATTAAATCAACTACAAACACAACTTGCTGCTGTAGATGAGCATGATTTGGCAGTTTATGAAAAGTTGCGGCAAAGGCTAAAAGCCGAACGTCAGCTGTTAAAAACCTTGCAGGAACAAGCACAGGAAGAAAGACAGGAACAGCTGGCAATGCTGTTAGACTTTGCCGTGTCGGGAACCCTGTTAAGTTTGAAGGCTAAGAGCCTGACTGTTACTGCACCTATAACTGTAGTTTTGGTGGGTAAATCTCCAGGGGCAGAAGTTTCCTATTTAGTTTGCTTGGGACAAGATAATCGCTGGTATGTAGCTACCAATGCGGATGTGATTGATGTGTATGCCGAACTACCCAGATTAGAGATTCCACCCGAACTGTTACCACCAGATGAACTATCCTTTAAACGGGGACAATCAGTGAGAGGTGATGAAAAATCTGCCCTAATTGCCAGTCAGATTCCGAACCCAGATGAAACTTTACTGCATCTGCCTCCAGAAGTGCAAGAACAAATCAGTCGAGTCACAGCTGTACAAGAGCAATTAGAAAAACACCCCATACATGAAGTAGGGAATGTGGGTGCTATATTTAAGTGGCGATCGCGTGCCATTGAATTAGAAGAGTTAATTTCTGAGTTAGAAGCACATTTAGCAGAACAATCTCAAAGACATTGGGAAGAATTCTTATGTTTAATTGAGATATTGCAGCAATTTGAGTGTTTAGACAACTTAGTACCCACCGAATTAGGACAAGTCGCGGCGGCTATTCGTGGTGAAAATGAATTATGGCTGGGGTTAGCCTTAACTAGTAGTGAATTGGATAATCTAGACCCCCACTTTTTAGCTGCCGTTGTCGCTGCTTTAGTCACTGAAACCCCACGCCCAGATACTAAGGTAAACTTTAATTTATCTCCAGAAGTTGATGAGGCTTGGTCAAACTTACAGAAAATCCGCCGCTCTGTCCTCAAAGTACAATATCGGCATGGTGTTGGTTTACCCGTAGGTTTGGAAAATCGTTACCTCAACCTCATTACCTTAGTCGAACAATGGGCACTAGGGATGGAGTGGGTGCAGTTGTGTGAAAATACAACCTTAGATGAAGGGGATGTAGTCCGAATTTTACGTCGTACCCTAGATTTATTATCCCAAATTCCCCATGTCCCCCACCTATCAGACAATTTACGCCGCAATGCTAAAAGAGCAATGCAGTTAATTGATAGATTCCCAGTCAATGAAGTAGTGGAATAGAGGCAGGGGGCAGAGAGGCAAAGGAGACGCGGTGTTCGCGTAGCGTCTCCGCCAGGAGAGGGGAGACGCGGTGTTCGCGTAGCGTCTCCGCCAGGAGAGGGGAGATAGGGAGAAGGGAGAGGGGAGAAATAAGAGTCTTTTTTGTCCCCGCGTCCCCGCGTCCCCGCGTCTCTTCTGCCCCCCTGCCCCTCTCATCTCCCCATCTGCCTAATAAACCAAATTCCCCGTACCACGCAGTTGGCGGAGAATATTTACACAATAGGCACAGTCACAGCCAAACAAGTCAATTGCGGCATCACTTTCCTCTTCGGTAAAATCCAACATTGCTATTTTTTCGTCAGTGGTTTCAACTGTAGCAGTTGTTAAACTAGGTACAGAGTTGGGTACTGAGGCTGCTTGAGAAGCACGGATACAAACAAAGCTAGTGCTACCATGAGGATGAGTAATACAAGCACGACCATCACGGGTGTACAGTAATTTTTCAGCTGCGTGGGCAGGGTTGACGATCGCCAGTGTAGAAAGTAAAGATGTAAAAATAGTAGAACTGGAAAGCAGTGCCAGGATTAATTTTCTGTTCATAATTTGTCTTACAAAACCTTTCTGAACGCTAAGACTAGCTAATTACTTGTTTTCGGTCAAGTAATTTTTGTCATGATTATCTCAGAAGCTAAAATACTTTTGAAGTTCCCAGACTATTAGTTTAGCTTGGGGCTAGAGTAATCAGGACTATTATTTTTTAGCTAACTTGCTGATAATTATAATCATTGATAAAAACTATTGATCTGGAAATTGACGTAATAATTTCTAGATTCAAATATCTAGATAAAATTTCCATGATAAAAATTAATTAGAAAAATTTAAATAGCACAAACTTAAATTACCCAGGAAAAATCTTACAGCAGGGAACGGGGAACTCTTAACAGGGAACAGGCTTGAAAGTCTCTTAGAATAAGGCTTTGTTCCTAAAATTTGTACCTCATTTACCTGAAATCTGCTGTAAATTATAATTAAGCTGATCAAAGTAAAATTTATGAAAACCAGTACTGCGGTGCTTGCTGTACACCTCTGGGGAAGCAAGCTACTTGTAGCGTATTGCTCTTTGGGTAAGCTTTTTCCCATTACTGGTGATGCTTTAGCGATAATAACTACAATTGATAGTGTTTTAGCAATTATACCGCAAATCAATCAGTTTGTAACCCTCGCTTCAGACTCCTGAATTCTATTTTGATCAATATTCGATTAATTAGTTATAATTTATACTATTTTAAATTTCTCTATTCGTTATACTCAATATTAAGGTTCTACCTGGGAATTGATGAAGTGGCGAGGCCACTTCATTTTTATTGTTTATAGGGGTAGAATAATGCAGCCTGATTAATCATTAACTAGCTCATCTCGCCAGTTGGCAAGATTTTCTCTTTTTTCAGTCTCACGAGAGCGATCGCGTGCCAAATTCCAAGTTTTCCACATCAAAGGTTTTTGTTTTTCCAGGTGGTTTATAAACTGCATGATTGCCTGATCGGCTTTGAGAGGAGTTTTTAAATTAAATTCGATGGTTTGTAAAACTTGCCGATCTCCTTGAATAAAGTAATGACCAATAATTTGCATTAACAACATCACACATTTATTCAGAAGTCTGCCAACAATTCCCCTGCGTTTCTTCATTAGCAATAAACTTTGACATTCAGTTTTTCCCCCTTCTATTAGTCGCATGGCTAAAAAAATATGAATGTGGAGAAAATCAGGGCCAAGAGTCACTATAGTATTAGTACCATACCAATAGCAAATACTATAGACAAAAGCATTTTTGCAAAAACGCATAAAAAGTTTCAGCCAAGATTTATTCTCACCTGAATGAGTAATATTATTGAAAATAATTGCATTATGATTTAGCTCCTGCTTTTCAAAAGCAATTTGTGATGGAAGTTTATGAACAGTATTAAAATGTTGAGCATCAATTGGGTTAATTGCCACCACATTTGGATGACAATCAGCTAAGTATTTTGCACCTAAAACCACATCATAATCCTTATGCTCCCATTCAGGAACAAAAGGTAAAGGTTGTTGTGGATTTTCTCCAGTCCAAATCCAAATCAGATGATACTTTTCCGCAGTTGGCCAGGATTTTAACTTGAGAGGTATAGGTCTATCTAAACAGGGAATATCAATACAAATTCCTTGTGAATCAAATTTCCAATGGTGAAAAAAACAGCGCAGATCATTTCCCTCAACTTTACCTTCAGCAAGATGAGCGCCCATGTGAGGACAGAAAGCATCTAAGATCACTGCTCGTCTATCTTTACCACGATAAACTACTAATTTCTTCCCCATAATGGTCACGGGTTTTACCTCACCAACCCGTAAACTTTGAGAGGGTATTACCCAATACCAACCCTCAATAAAACGTTCTGGATTATTGAAAGTTTTTGGTTTACGATTTGAGTTAATAGTATCAGAATTAACATTCATTTTTCAGATTCGCTTGCAGTGAAGCAGTTAATCTAGAAATATCACAATCAAGGAATTAAAACGGTTATTTTTATTACTATAAAAGCTGTGAATCTTTTTGAATAAATTTAAAATTTATGGCTCTACCGTTCCTTTTATGTAAAACAGTATTTAGTAGGTTGGGTTGAACGTTCGCTTCCGCGTCCCGTAGGGAAGTGAAACCCAATAAATGCCCGGAAATGTTGGGTTATACCAATTCACTAAAAGATTGTAACAAATATAAATCGTCAAACCCTTGTCAAATCTGGTATTTCCCATTGTGAATTTTGAATTTTGTTGGCGAAGCCTTGCCGAAGGCTATTTTGAATTTTGAATTGGTATTAGCCTGTTGCAAGCCTCTCCGCGTATTGGTTTCACCCCTAGAGGGAAGCAAGCTACAACTCAACCTACAAAAATTAAATTAATATTGTTTACCATCAGGGGAGCGGTAGAAACAAATTTACAATAGATCAAGTTTAGCTTTAGGGTTTTTGCTGAGATAAGTTAGATTCTTAAATTGCTAAATCATACTTTTACTCGTTCTGGTTGTAGTATCTATAAAAGTATGAAATTGCTTTTTACGTAAGAATTCAGGAGTCAGGAGTCAGGAGTCAGAGTAGTTATTATACAAAGAATAGAGATTAGTCATATTTGGCCAAAATCATTTAGCTTGATTCTCCAATTCTCTCTTATTCTGAATTCTGGATTCTGGATTCTGAATC
>DATGXQ010000612.1:0-6422 GCA_035298905.1 Nostocaceae cyanobacterium
CTCACATGCACCAATACTGACCCAACTACTAGAACCATTGTAAAAATGTTCTTTTTTCCATATTGGCGCGTTATGTTTTAAAGTATCAATGGCATAGCGACAAGCTGTAAAAGCTTCGCTGCGATGGGGACAACCGACAGCCACTAAAACGCTAATTTCACCAATTTTTAACCGCCCAATACGATGATGAATCACTACCCGATTGACATCAGGCCAGCGATCGCGTACCTCCGTAGCAATTTGGTAAAATACTTGTAAAGCCATTGGCTCATAAGCTTGGTATTCCAAAGCTACTACAGCCTTACCATCAGTTTGATTACGTACCATCCCACTCATAATCACTACAGCACCATTAGCGGAGTCGTCAGCTTTGCCGTACACTTCCTCAATAGACAAAGGAGCAATGGTAATGGCAAAACTATCTTCAACTCTGGGTTTAATCGGATATTGCAGTGGAGTTTTCATAACTTATTTTTAATCTAGGGTTAATAATCTTCCTCTTATATCAGTATATTATCCTATAAATTACGGGATATTTAGCCACACATATTACGTTAACCAATTTAGTCAACCGAGTTTATGCTGATGATTATGCTTTAAGTTGATTATAGTTTTTCTGACTAATTAGGTATATAAGAAAGGAACATTTACTACCTTTATACGTCTTTTCGGTAAAATTATATAAGTATATCACTATCTTATTTGTGACTAGGGATTTTCTAGATCAAATTATTGGTTATGCTGTTTAATTTTGTAATATTTGGTCTGATAACTACATAAGTACGGAGTAAAATAACTAAAATCTTCATATTTAAGCTTCCCGTCTGGATTATATAGAGAAGAATAAACACGACGAGGACAATGATTAATTAAGTATTAGTGAGAAAAAGGGAATGGCATTATTAGGGTGGAAAAATGAAATAGTGAGGCTTGATACCCTCAAGCAATACGCAACTTGTGATCCAGAAGCGGAACAATCTTTCCATGACTTAGTATTGTTAGCTGCACAGATTTGTGAAACACCGATTGCTTTGATTAGTATAATTCATGCAGAAGGTCAGTTAATTAAAGCTAAAGTAGGACTAGATGTCACAGAGTTACCAAGCGATTTTGGTTTTTGTCCAATTTGTCTCCAGCTAGGTGAAGTTTTAATTATTCCTGATACTTTAGCTGATGAACGTTTTGCTTCCGCAGAAGTAGTAGTTTCTCCACCCCATGCCAGATTTTATGTAGGTATCCCACTCATAGTAGCAGGAGAGGCGATCGGCACTTTATGTGTATTAGATTATGTACCCCGGCAAGTTAGCAATAAACAGTTAAATGCACTAAAGTCTATTAGTCGCTTAGTAGTTAATCAATTAGAAATTAGACGCAGTAGAGAAGATATCATAGAAAGTAAACAGGCAGAAGAAGAATTACGCTGGAAAGAAGCCTTGTTGCGTTCAATGAATGGTGTTTCACCACTAGCATTTTATGTGGTTGATAATCGCACTGATGAAATTCTTTATTTTAACGATCGCTTTTGTGAAATTTGGGGATTAGAAGACTATAAAGAGCAGATGCAAAGACGGGAATTAAAAAACCAAGATATTATTCCTGATTGCGTCAAATTGATTATAGATATTCCTGCTTTTGCTGCATCTTGTCAGCCTTTACAAGATGAAAATAACCGTAGTGTTGTAGAAGATGAAATTTATTTTATCGATGGAAGAATTATTCGCCGCTTTTCTACCCAAATCCGGGATGTTAAAGATAAATATTTTGGTCGATTATATATTTTTGAAGATATTACTGCTCGCAAACAATCAGAACAAAAAATTAGGGAACAAGCTGCATTACTAGATATTACTACAGATGCAATCTTCGTACTTAGTTTAGACCACAAAATTTTACTGTGGAATAAAAGCGCAGAAAAAATCTATGGTTGGACAGCCGCAGAAGCTATAGATAAATACGCTTATGAACTATGGAAAAACCAACCTTTAGAACCTAAATTTAAAATCTATCAAACCGTTTTTAATTCTGGTTCTTGGCAAGGAGAGTTACAGACAAACACTAAATCTGGGACAGAAATTATCGTTGATAGTCGCTGGACTTTGGTTAAAGATGAAAATAATCAACCTAAATCTCTTCTGGTTATAGATAGGAATATCACAGAAAAAAAACAACTAGAAAAGCAATTTTTACGCGCTCAAAGGCTGGAGAGTATTGGTAATCTTGCTGGTGGTATTGCCCATGACTTAAATAATGTTTTATCACCAATTTTAATGTCTATACATTTATTAAAAGCAAAAAATCAAGACCCCCAAATACAAAAGATATTATCGATAGTAGAAAGTAATGCCCAACAGGGTGCAAATTTAGTCAAGCAAGTGCTATCATTTGCCAGAGGAATAGAAAGCGATCGCACAATTGTAGAAACCAAGCATTTAATCTTAGAAATCTGTCAAATCGTTGAACAGACATTTCCTAAATCAATCAATATACACACCAACATTCAATCTGATATCTTACCTGTCTGCGGTGATAGTACCCAATTACATCAAGTCTTAATTAATTTATGTCTAAATGCTCGTGATGCTATGCCAAACGGTGGCAATTTAACTATCACGGCTGAGAACATTTTCCTAGATGAAATCTGTGCTAAAATGCACTTAGAAGCCAAAATCGGACATTATATAGTTTTCAAAGTTATTGATACAGGCATAGGTATTCCCAGCACCATCTTAGATCGAATTTTTGAACCATTTTTCACCACTAAAGAATTTGGCAAAGGTACAGGATTAGGATTGTCAACAGTTATAGGAATTATTAAAGGACATGGAGGCTTTATTACTGTTTCTAGTTGTGTGGGTAAAGGAACAGAGTTTGAGGTATATTTACCAGCAGTAAAAACCACCCCTAATCAATTATTAGAAGATGTAGAAATACCCGAAGGTAATGGTGAATGGATTTTGTTAGTAGAAGACGAAGCCGCAATCAGAGAGTTTACAACTATTTCCTTAGAACAATATAATTATAAAGTTATTACTGCTAGTGATACTGTCAAAGCCATTTCTCTATATACACAAAATCAAGACAAAATTAAAGTGGTAATTATTGATATAATGATGCCCAGCTTGGATGGATTTACCACTATTCATACTTTGCAAAATCTCAATCCAAAACTAAAGATTATTGGGATAAGCGGAATAGAAACTAACGGACAAGTCCCTATTTCAGACAATATTATTTTTCTACCAAAGCCATTTACAGTTCAGGAATTATTAAAAACTCTAGATATAGCTAACAGCCAATCAGCGACATGATCAGGATTGAGGATTAGTCATTGTTATAAAACACAACCAAAATTTGCTTTAGGTTTCCTCCCTTCACAAAAACTACTCTGTAGACTGAAGACATTTAGAGAACGTCTGACAATTACTTGCAGTGACTCCTTAAGCGGCTAGAGAAAATATCATTGAGAACAGATGCAAAACACCACTGTAAGAATGCAAATCTGATTGAATACTTATTACAATCCTTACGAGTAATTACTAGCGGAGAATATTTTGTGTGTGTAAATTTCGCCAAAATTGTTTCAGAAGTATGATTTGAATCAGAAGCAATGATACAGCAAACTTAAGTCAAGGTGGAAGTAAGAGATTTAACTATTACTCAAGTTACTCAAATTGAACCCTTACAAATACGACAGTTATTACAAAAAATCATTGGTAATATCCTAAAATTTTGTCATGTCTACTAATCAACTGTTATTAACATTTACAGTCAATTTTCAAACAGAAAAATTGATAAGTTTGCTGTCAGTAGTGAACTTGATAAAATTATTATAGAAGATAATAGAGATGGCTTTGAGCAAAAGTCTTTTGAGCATCTTTTTAATATTCTCAATATTTGTATAGTTGCTGCAACCATTGATTAACTGGGACTATTATAGCCATTTGCCGAAAAATTACTGAACCCTATTAGAGAAGTATCACAACTCCAAGTAACCCAAAAGAGGGAGCAAAAGTTATTGTGACTTTACCTATTAATTCCTCACTTTAATTTTTATTCCCAGAGGAGGATTACTAGGCAACCCAAAAATAGAGTTAATTATACAGATGTGTTGAATCATTTACAGCAATTAAATATTTAATTAATCACCAGTGCAAAGGAGATCATGCAGAGTGAAGCCTCGGCAACTAACCATCACTATCTTAATGGCTGATGACAATTAAGACGACAATCTTTTGATGCGTGAGGCATTGACAGAAAATGAATTATCTATTGAGCTAGATATAGATTATCTATTAAATCATAGCTCATATAGTGATACTAACAGTACATCCCTTCCAGGTTTAATTTTGTTAGATTTACATATACCGAAAAAAGGTGGTATGGAAGCACTCCAAGAAATTAAAACTCATCCAAAATTAAAAGCAAAATTAAAACCAATTCTGGTAACAGGATTGACCACTTCTAGCTGTGAGGAGGATATATATAATACCTATAATTTAGGTGTAAATTCTTTCATTATTAAACTGCTAAATTTTACATGTTGGTTGGAAATATTTACAACATGAGGAAAATATTGATTTGCAACTAACTACTATTATAAGGAGTAAAAGCTATTAATCAATTTAAAATACAGACTTAATCATTAATTAATCCCCCAAAAAACAGTATTTTAGATGATGAAAAAGCCTAAATTTAAAAATTACCAGTTTATGGATAATTACCCGATTAAAGTTTTGTTAATAGATGATGATGAAGGTGATTATATTTTGACCCGTAATTGTTTTAGCGAATTTCAAGTAACTGGCTGTGAGTTAGAATGGTTAGAAAATTACGAAACAGCAAGGGAAGCGATCGCTCAAAATTTACATGACGTTTATTTAGTCGATTTTCGATTAGGAGTACACAACGGATTGGAACTAATAGGGGAAGCGATCGCTCATGGTTGTCATGCACCTTTTATATTTCTGATGGGCAAGGGTGAGAGAGAAATTGATCTGCAAACTATGAAAGCCATTACAGTAGATTATCTAGATAAAACTAAATTAACTGCACCCTTGCTAGAGCGTTCAATTCGCTATGCCATTGAACGCAAAAAAACAGAACATAAAATGCGTCAACAAGCTGCCTTATTAGATGTAGCAAATGATGCAATTTTTGTCTGCGATTTAGATTATAAAATCTTATTTTGGAATCAAGCAGCCGAACGCT
Source organism: Nostocaceae cyanobacterium (assembly GCA_035298905.1). Taxonomy (GTDB): domain Bacteria; phylum Cyanobacteriota; class Cyanobacteriia; order Cyanobacteriales; family Nostocaceae; genus DATGXB01. The sequence goes on from DATGXQ010000612.1 coordinate 5,209, forward strand.
TGTATGGCTGGAAAAAAGAGGAAATTATCACTAAAAAAATATTAGAATTCTGCTTAGAAAAAAAAATTACTCAATTATCTGAAGCCTTAAATATACTCATAAAAAATGGTGTTTGGGAAGGAGAACTATATCAAAAAACAAAATGTGGTCAAGAAATAATCGTCCAGAGTCGTTGGACATTAGTTAAAGAATTTGGTCATAACACAGAATCAATTCTTGTAGTTAATTCTGATATTACCGAAAAAAAACAACTAGAAGCCAAATTTTTACGCGCTCAGAGATTAGAGAGTATCGGTACATTAGCTAGTGGGATCGCTCATGACTTAAATAATGTGTTAGCACCAATTTTGATGACGGCTCAATTATTAGAATCGCAAGTAAAAGATGAACGTTGCCAGAAACTAATACCTATATTGATTTCTAATGCTAAACGTGGGGCTAATTTAGTTAAACAAGTATTATCTTTTACACGGGGAATAGAAGGCGATCGCACCATTTTACAACTTAAACACTTAATTATTGAAATTCAGCAAATTATTAAAGAAACTTTCCCTAAATCTATTGAAGTTGCTATCCAAATTCCCTCTAACCTTTGGACTATTTGTGGTGATGCTACTCAACTACATCAAGTATTAATGAATTTATGTGTTAATGCTCGTGATGCTATGCCCCACGGTGGTACTCTAAAAATTACTGCTGAAAACCTTTTAGTTGATGAAAACTATGCCAGAATGCACCTAGATGCTAAAGTTAATGCCTATATAGTGATAACTGTGAGCGATACTGGTGTGGGAATTAAACCAAAAATTATTGACCGTATATTTGAACCATTTTTTACAACTAAAGAACTAGGCAAAGGTACAGGTTTAGGTCTATCAACAGTTTTGGGAATCATTAAAAGTCATGGTGGGTTTATTAATGTTTATAGCGAAGAGGGAAAAGGCAGTCAATTTAAAGTTTATTTACCAGCCAAAGATACTACAGAAATTAGAGAAGAACCAGAAAGCAAATTACCTCAAGGAAATGGAGAGTTAATTTTAGTTGTTGATGATGAAGCAGCAATTTTAGAAATTACTAAAGCTTCATTAGAAAGACATAATTATCAAGTTATTACTGCCTGTGATGGCATTGAGGCTATAGCTTTATATGTAAAACATCGAGAACAAATTGCTCTAGTTTTAACTGATATAGTCATGCCATCAATGGATGGACTA
>DATGXQ010000613.1:0-12259 GCA_035298905.1 Nostocaceae cyanobacterium
GAGGGACAACCCAGCGACAGGACGCTGAATAATTAACTTATGAGTAGAGTTTTCTTGAGTTTCTACGGTTATAACAGTAGCCGACATTAGGATAAACTAGCTTTTAAATAGACACTAACTTTATCAATGACTTTACTTAATGGTCACTGATGACTTTTACCCTAGTATCCTAACGCTTTTTGTCCGATGACAATAACCTCAATCGACACATGGTAAATTTAGATTTCAGTCGCAATACCTAAATTTACTGGTTAGAGAAACAGTCTGAAGATAGATTCTCTACCGGTTAACCAAAGTTCTGCTGTCGATGATGATTAGTTGAAAATTCTTGACAAAAGACGCGTATTACTTTAATCGCCAGTGCGCGATCGCTCAACAAACCTGAGTTTTTCGTTTAATCTCACATATTACCTATTTAATTCATTATTTGTCTAGATTTATCAATCAGAATATTCAGTTAATATTAAGCAGGTCTGTCTATTTAGTTGCAGGAAATAGCTTGCTGGACTTTTAGTACAGCTTGGCTGAAATAAGTATCCAGTTAACAAAGGTTAAAAAGCTTCTCAAACAAGCAATATCCCTTCTGACTTCTTTAATTTTTCCACTAGCGTTTTTTGCTCGTTATTCAATCAGCCTCTACTCTATCGCTCCCATGCTCACCCACCACCGCAAGCCCGTGTGCTTATCTCTAATTTCCACCGATCTACCAGTTTGGTCTGTGGTTGAAACTGCTGGAACGTTGTATCAAAAAGACACTGACAGATTTCATCTTCTCCTGACTGCACCACCTCTGATTACCTGTGAAGTTCTCAATTCCCTCAATTCCCAAGAACCTCCGCCAACCAAAAGCCCGATTTACACGCCCAGCAGCCCCAGAATTTTATGGCTGGAACTGTCCCCTTATCGGGTAATTATGACCATGCAAGGTAACTCGCAAGTCAGTTACCGCCATTTTTGGGAACAAGGCGTTTATGGTGTTAGCCGTTACTGGTTGCCTACAGAATCATTATCATTAAAAACACAAGAACCAATTCGCTTACGTAATTTTACTAATAGCTTACATCTAACTGGCAAACCTCTACCTGAACATTTACGCCTAGAGTACGAACTTTGGTCAGAAAAAGTACAACTAGGGCGTTATGTGCTAATCTTGGATATTCACCACTGAGAAATTACTGAAAATACAGAGGCATTAGATGCACTCTACATTTACAATTCAGCACTAGAAATATTGACCAAAATTTAAAGGCGGGCAAATACCCGCCTCTATATTTTTCTTAACAATTTTTATGTTGATGAAAGATTGCGTTTTTTATTACAAGCTGGTTAAAAGTCCGATAATTCCATGCCCTGTGAATACTTCTAGAGCAATCAGAGAAATAAAACCAATCATGGCTAGACGACCGTTGAGCAGTTCTGCGTAGGGAGTGAAACCTGTGCGATCGCCTTGCTCATCTACATAAACTCTAGGCTCGATCGCAAAGTTGTTCATCTTCCCTTGGTCATCAACAATAGCACCATTACTACGCATTTATTTATCCCCAATTTTTTGCTTATGTAAAGAAGTGTAACAGTTAAATTAATTTTTGTAAAGTATTTTGATCAGCCGTGGCTACAAACCAAGGCAGATATATGATCTTCCATTGGGTGTATTTTGCCCGTATTTCATAAATCAACTTTCTATCTAGTTAGTTGCTATCTTTATTGAAAAACTTAGTTCTGAGTAGCTCATGGATCGATTTAGAGTTGAAGTTATTGCCAAAACACCAAACCCCCAGCAAGTTATTTATGCTGCGATGCACCAAGACTATACAGATGGGTTTGTTTATGATGAGCGCGACTCATGGCCCTCAGAGTCAAAATGTGGTGAAATTATCGTCAAGCAACTCTTAGCAGGTGAAAGAGGACATTACGGGCCCTTAGAACATCCACAAATAATTTTCAACTGTGGTTACTTTCCCCACAGCGTAATGCAGCAAGCACGCACACACAGGGTAGCTGTATCATTTGATGTACAATCTTTTAGGTATACTGGTAGCCAGTTTATTGATGTAGTAGAAGGTAAAAAAGATATAGAAGACGTTTTTTACTTGCGTCCCGTTGGCTATTACACTGATAGACAAGGTAAAAAATATTATTACTCACCAGAAAAAAGAGCAGCAGACTTGCAATGGTGTTTAGAAGCTGCAAAACAATACAAAATTGACTTTGAGGCTGGAATGTCTGAGGAACATATCAGAGGTAAAATGCCCTTTGATTATCGTCAGCATTTTATTGTCAGTTTTAATGTCAGGTCTTTCTTACATTTTTGTGATTTGAGAAATAAGAAAGACGCTCAATTAGAAATTCAAAAATTATGCGAATTAATGTGGCCTCATTTTGAAAATTGGATTCCCGCAATAGCCGAATGGTACAAAAAATCTCGCTTAGGTAAAGGAAGATTAGCACCTTAATTCCTTTGCACCCTTAATAATTCATATCGCAATACTTATTTGTATTGATATATTTGTATATCTAATCATTTTCCTAAGTATTCATCTATGAAAAAAGTAATTTTTTATAAAGAGAGCATAGTCGGTGGCTGGCTATATGTTATAAAGCTAACTAGTTGATCTAAGAGTTAAGCATATAGCATGAGTACATTAAGCGATCGGGATATCAAGCGAGAGTTAGGGAACAATATCTTAATATACCCTTTTAACGAAGGAAACCTTAAAGGAGCAAGTTATAATTTAACAGCAAGTAAGCTTGCATGGACAATTAGAGATGGAAAAAGCATTTACGATAGCACAAAAGAAAAAATTATTATTCCTCCTAACTCTACGGTTTTAATCTACACGAATGAAGCTATCTGGGTTGCAAAAAAAATCTCTGGAACGTATCACTCTAAAGTTCGTTTAGTTTCTCAGGGAATGGGACATATTGGTACAACTTTAGATCCTGATTATAAAGGAGTGTCCCTAGTTTCCGTTCATAACCACAGCGAAAAATCTATAGAATTAGAACCAGAAAAAGACACTTTTGCATCACTCATATTCAATTATGTAAAAACTAAATCATCGATCCCACATACTAATGATCCCGGTAGACCAGATGTACTAAAACTACTTCCTCAAGTTTCACTTACTTCAGAAGAAGATCGCTGGCTGGATGAGGGTTTTAGAAAAAATGTAGAACTTTTAAGAAAGAAGCTTAAAGAATCTGATAATTTCAAGAAATTTAAAAGAGATTGGCTAACTAACTTTATTTATTCACCATATATTCTTTTAATACCACTGACAGTTATAAGTTTTTGTTTTTATCTTTATCTGAATAATAATCATACAGTTCTATCACAAGAACCTTGGTTTAATACAGTATTCGGTCTTGTCGATAAAGTGTTCTTTGTAGCAGCATTTGCTTTGATTAGTCAATTTACAAATGATGTACGCAGAAGTTAGAATATGAAGTAAGGAGTATTTTAACAAAGCTAAAATGAATCTAAAAATCAAAAAATTAACTGCATTAGCTATAATTCCAAAATACGAGCATTCAAATGATTCTGGACTAGATTTGTTCTCAGTGCAACAAATAGAAATCCCTGCTGGAGAAAGCAGGTTAATAAACACTGGTATTTCAATAGAATTACCACCAGGAACTGAAGCTCAAATTCGTCCTAGAAGTGGTTTAGCACTTAATCATCAAATTACAGTTTTAAATACTCCAGGTACAATAGATGAAGGTTATCGGGGTGAAATTGGTGTAATTTTAATCAATCATGGAAAACATCCTTTTAAAGTTACAAAAGGAATGAAAATTGCACAAATGGTTATTGCACCAATAATTCGCGTTGAAGTAGAAGAGGTAGAAGAATTAAGCAACACCTCAAGAGGATCAGGTGGTTTTGGTTCAACTGGAATTTCCGTAAATATGTAAAATTTAATAAAGTAAAAACTATACACGAGCTAAAGTAACCATCTCTAACTGATCCTGATATTTACCCTGTCTAGCTTCGTAACTAATAGCGCAGGGTTCACCCTCGAAAAATAATAACTGTACTACACCTTCGTTAGCATAAATGCGACAGTCAGCACTGGAAGAATTGGAAAACTCTAACGTGAGATGACCACGCCATGCAGCCTCTGCGGGGGTTAGGTTCGCTATTATACCACAGCGCGCATAAGTAGATTTACCGATGCAAATTACTGTAATATTATCTGGAACTACAAGATTTTCTAAAGCAACACCTAAACCATAAGAATGAGCAGGTAATATAAAGTAAGTACCATTAGCATCTGTATGTAATGGTGTTGGTTCTAAATTTTGGGGATTAAAGTTTTTGGGATCTATTACAGTTCCCGGAATATGTCTAAAAATACGGAAATCTTGCGGTGATAGCCTGATATCATAGCCAAAGCTGCTAAGACCAAAGGAAATAATCGGTAATTCGTCAATTTTACGTATTAAAGTAGGCTCAAAGGGGGTTATCATGCCTTTTTGAGCCATTTCGGTAATCCAAATATCGTTCTTAATCACAATCTCACAAGTAATTCAAACCGAGTTACTAGGATATCGTGAATTGGTAATTTGTTTAAGTCAAGTCTTAAGGTTGATGACTTCTGCGAATTTCGGTAATTTGGTCAGCAACCTCTAGCAAAGATTTAGGCATTTCCGGGCCTGTGAGGATGATATCAATGTGGGGAGGACGTTTGGCGATAAATTCTAAAACTTCAGCTTCGGGAATTAAACCGAAGTTAATCGCCAAGCTTAACTCATCTAAAACTACTAAAGAATATTTGCTTTCATACACAACCTTTTGAGTATGTTGCCACAGGGTTTGTAAGGCGGCGTTTTCTGACTCATCTAGGTGTGGTGTATCAATGCAGCGAGGTAAATCACAGCGAATCCAGTCTAAATTTTTGCCTAGCTGTATCGGTTGGTCATGTCCTTGACGGATACCACCCTTGAGGAATTGCACTATTAACACTGGAGTACCTTGACCGGCGATTCTCAAGGCTTGAGCCATGACACAAGTAAAAAAATTACGATGGGAGCTAGTAAAAACTTGCACTAGACCCTCAACCGAATATGGTAAGCTGAGAGTCGAATTTACACTTGGGGCTTCTAACTGGGCAACCATAAGCAAAAGTTTAAAAAATCACAATAAATTTAAAGAAGTTCTACCAGAAGGTAGCGATCGCAAATCTACACTATATAATCATCCTAATTTTGCACAGGTGGAGTAGACTTAGCGATTAGCATTTTTAGTCAAACACTACATTTGTTCTTACGTCAAGAGTATGTCTAATTGACAATTTACTATAATCTATGCACGTAAAAGTCAAAATAAAAACATATACACAGCAGTTACTATCAGCTAAAAGGCTAGAGTAGGGGCTGAAAATTTTCAGTACCCAGATTGATCATTTTTTTAACCTAAATCTATTCAAAAAGTAGTGAATTTGACAGCATGAGGAGTGAATTTGTGAAGCTAGTAATTTTGGGAGGTTCAGGAGCGGGGAAAAGCACTCAAGCGCAACGACTTTGTAATTATTTTAATATTCCTCTGATTTCCACTGGTGAGATTTTGCGGGAAGTGATATCTGATCAAAAACAAAACATTCACTCGGAAGAACTCAAGGATTTAGGACGTTACGCTCAACCTTTCCTACAAAAAGGGGAATTAGTTCCCGATGAAATGATGATTGAGTTTATCAAAAGTCGCTTCAATCAGTTAGATATACATAATGGTTGGATTCTCGAAGGCTATCCTCGCACTGCTTTTCAAGCCGAAGAGTTGGATTTTTTGCTGGAAGATTTGGGACAAAAGCTAGATTGGGCGATTTATTTACAAGTTCCAGAAGCCGTGATGGTTAACCGTTCTTTGGGGCGCTCTCTTCCAGATGATCAACCAGAAATTGTCCAGCGACGTGTGGAGCTATTCTACGATCGCACAATTCCCATTTTAGAATATTATGATCGTCGTCGGCGGCTATTAACTATCAATGGCGACCAAACACCAGAACAGGTAGAGTATAATATCATCACCTTGCTGTCTGGTAATTAGTTTAATAAATTGTTACATATTATACTAAAATATACTAATTAGTTTTACTGTTATGGGAAGTTAATCGCTTTGGAGCGATGGTGGAACGCCCGCCGTAGGCGATCGCTTTTTTGCGTTATCATCAATCGTATTAAAAATTAGTATATTTTAGTACAGATTTTCAAAAATATAGAGTATAACGGTGAAGAGTTGTCAGAAAGCCTCAATACACCCGGCAGTCAAACAGCTTTTTGCACTTATTTCTACTACCCAAATACCTGAAAACAGGAGATAACAACACCAATGCCAAGCAGATTTAAACAAAGTATTATACTTTCATCAACAGCAGCGATCGCTTTACTATTTGCAGGTTGTGGTGAAAGCAAAGTCGCTCAATGTAACAAAATTACTAAAGTTGCTAATCAAGCTGCTCAAGTTAGTCAACAAGAAGGCAAAAATGCCCAAACGAAAAAAGATTCAGCATCATTTAAGAAATTTGCCAGCAAAATAGATGAAATTACTACCGAACTCAAAGCGATAGAAGTCAAAGATGAAAAACTCCAAGGATTTCAGACGCGCTTTGTCACAGTTTATCAAGACTTGAGCCAAGGTTTAAAAGATACAGCAGTTGCAATTGATAAGAAAAACGCTAAAGCCATCAATAGCATTTTAACCAAAATGCAGAAAACCAGTAATGATGAAACTTCTTTAGTGAAAGAAATCAATAGCTACTGTACTGGTAGTTAATACCAAATCCTGTTTTATTACCCCCCTTATAAATTAGTCCGCGCAGGCGGACTTTGTTCTGGTAGCCGCGACTTACAGTCGTTAGGGCAAAAGTGGGGTTTGAAATGAGGATTTAGTATAAGAAACCATAAACGCTATTTTATAGGCGTTGTTAAATACAGTATCATTTTTGGCTGTAGAGACGTTCCATGGAACGTCTCTGCAAAGGTTTGAATATCACGTAAAATTATTTTCATCTCTAAAATAAGTAACACCTTATAAAATTATTTATTGCAATCTGAAATTAGATCAAATACAACTTAACCCCTATGTATTTCTAACTTTTAACTCCTTTATTTAAACTTAAAATTTACCAAGTAAAGGCAAAACTTTCTGTTTTAATAATTCAATTAAAGTTAGTTCCATATAATCATATTCATCAGGGATATCTAAACAAATTACTCTTTTATTCTTGAGAAAAGCCTGAAACTTTTTACTGAGCTTATTTTTATGAGACTTTTCCATCACAAAAATTATATCAGCCCATTCAATAGCTTCTGTAGAAACTGGTACTTCAGCATCTCTATTTAACCCTGCTGACTCTACTTCTAAATCTGGGTATTCAGAAAAAACAGCCTCAGCCGTAGGACTCCGCAGTTTATTTTGACTACAAATAAATAATAATTTTTTCATAAGTAAAATAAACTTTTAATTATCTACATTTGGAGACTTGGAAAGCAATTTTACTAAAACTAACCCTGTAACAATGCCGAAAATTATCCCATTCACAACTGTTAATAGCCAATGTATCGGATCATATACTCCACCACCATAATATAAACCAATACTTCCTAAAATTTGCCGTATTTGGCTAACTACAAAACTACCAAAAACAAAACCAAAACTACTTCCAGCTATCCACCAACCAGCACTAGAAACTTTACCACGCAACACAAACCATTGAGCTATTCCTATTATTAATCCAATCATAGCTTCATATATTATAAAAGGAATACGACCAGGATGACTGGAAAATAAATTAATTAGATTATTACTATCAGCTTGTGGTAAAGTAGTGATATCTAACCAGCGCAAATAATTATTAATAGAAAGTGCTAAAGGAAAAGATAAACTAGTAGCCAGTACCCAATATTTAGCGGTAGAAATCCAATTTTTAAGCACATACCATTGACACATTCCGCCGATAGCATTACTCATAGCTGTAAAGAAGAGAATAATAATAAAAGTGCTATCAGGTAAACTAGATGCAAATCTACTACTTATAAAATCAAAAATAATTCGCACTAAGTAAAAAGTAGCGCAGACAAATACCCATTGTTGCAAAAGTCGCCAGTTGAAAGAAGATGTGTTAGCCATTATAGTAATTTTATGAACCAGCATTTACCATTTAAATGTATCTACTGAATGACTAAATTTGTCAACTATTTATAATATTTTGTTATTAACTAACTCCCATACATCATATTCTTCCAGTGCTAACCAATGTTCTCCTTCCTTCCCTTCTTCATTAATGTAAGGATAGATAATTGCTGGTCTTCCATATTTATCTATTTCGCAAACTTCCACAACTGCTGATTCTTCTATTAGTCTTTGGTAAAGTTGCAAAGTGTCCTCATGCATGAAAACTTGAGGAATTTCTAAAAAGCTAATCCTATCACCCACACACAAATCACGCCAAGATTTACTCATTATTAGTATCGAGTAAGTATCTACTATTCATGAGTATCAACCTGTTCACAGTCTTCTTTGATTGCAGCACTCATTAACAGTAAATCCTCTTTTGTTATTGAACCAGCAAAACGCAGTAATTCTTTACCAGGAACACCTTTAATTTTTGAACCTGTCAAACTCCGAGCAAATTGCAATACTTGATACTGCAAATCTTCAGGCATAATTTTCAATTGTTCGATTACTTGTTCAATAATAGATATAGTCATAATTTTTGATACAAATGATAAAATTCAGACAAGGGTAGACCTCACTACCACGGGCTGAAAAAGTCAGACCTCTTGACTGCTAATTACACAGTATCATTTATTTTGAGCTTTTGCATAATTATTCCAGTGTAAGCAAAACTATTCAAAATCTTGATTATGTCAGCTTGAGACATTAAACCCAATTTACTACTTCAAAACTCTACTCAAACTTGTTTACAAAAAATACAATTTATTCATTTGCATTATTAGTTTGTTCTGGAGATTGTGAAACAATGACATAATCTTGCCAATAAGCAGGTATTATTGGAGTCCGAAAATGACGGCTGGAAATAAGAGCTAATATAGGAAATCGATAGTTTAAACATGATATTGTTTGTTTCACATTCTGATGTTGTTCACGGAGACGAATAATCATACTTTTGTATTGCTCTAAATCATCTGGCAAATTAATAGATGTTACAGAAAATCCACTTTTATAGCCAGCATTAGAATTGTATAGATAGTTATCCGTCGTTTCATCAGGAAACCATATCTGAAGGTCTGTTGAGGTAAAAACTCTTTTAATTTCTTGTTGAAAATATTTATATTTATCAGCTAAATTTAAAATAGCATACCAATCTAAAAGTATAGGTAGCATTGTTGAAAGTTGCATCAGTTCTTCTTTAGGCAGTGCTTGATCAAATTGCATAGCCACTAATTGGTCATAACTATCTGAATAAATCGGGAAATGTTTGCCTAAAAATTTGTATGCAAAAATTATTCGGTTATTAATTCCTATTATCCATTCTGATGCTTGCTGTTTAAAGCCTACATAATTTAACAACAAAAGTCCTAAAGTAATATCAATAATATGTTCATCATATCGAGGAGTTTTAGAAGAAGGATTATTTTCAATAATTTCAATTAGTCTTTCTGCAATTGCTTCTGCTTGTTGAAGATGTTTTTTACGATTTTCCTCATCTTTATATAACTGATAGTAGTAATTATGCACTACCCCAATCAGACCAAACATTCCAATTACTTCAAATGTACGAAGAGGATACTCTACCTGATCTGCTCCATAGCCAAAAAGACCATCTTTTACTAAGCAATGAGGTTGAAGCTTATTAATATATGTGTTACCAATATTAATATAAGTAGATAGGATTTTTAATAATCCTTCTCTAGTAACTTTACACTTAAATAGATTAGATAAACGTATCCAGTCCCAGACTCGAATAACTGTATGTTCAGCACACAAAATAGCTGGACGAAGATTATTAGCTGCTTGACACCAATAGAAAACAATATTTAAGCTAAGATTTAGCACATTAAGAGTTTGCTGTCTTTTTTGCTTTGAATCTTTCTTGTTATCTTTTGGTAAATTAGGATTAGATATGGTTTCTTCAATTAGGCGATAGAAAAAGTATGGCTCATCTTCATTTTGGTCAGCTAGTGCTATTGTTTTACGCAAATGACCCTTAGCTGATTCATTAAAAATATACTCATTAAATAAAAAATCTTGAATTAGTAATGCAAGCTTATCTCCACCCCAGAAATCAAATTCAACATTACCATACTCAGTATAATTTCCTGAATATCTATGGGTATAGTTTACCCAGTCAGGGTATACATCTTCTTTGAGTTCGCCTCCTGTGACAAGGATAATTTTTTTTGGTAAATTTTTATGTTCTACGCGAACACGAGTGCGAAGATATGAATCTTGTATATCCTCAAGTGAAGGACGCACTGTGTTTTTGCCTGTATTCCAATCATTTCGGCTAATATCTCCCCTCTTAATTGTGAACAAAAAGAGTTTCCGTTGATGATCTTGAGTATCATGATCAATACCAACAGCTGCAAGATCCACACCATATTGGCGTGAACCTTTTCTTGGACGACTTAAAATATCAAACCCCATTGCTAAAAGAAGGTCAGGAAGTAAAGCATCAATTCCACCTGATTCTTTAAGCATACTTAGATATTCACGAATAACTAGTCTCATAAATTGTTTTCTCCAGATACTGTTTCCTCTAGTTTAGCCTCATCATTAGATAAGCCAATATTCCTCCATTGAAAACGCCTATATGTTTGCCCAACTGGATCAATATATTCTCCTTGAGGTAGTTCTTGTTCATAGGAGAAAGCTTTAAGTTTAATAGGATCTGTAAATTCTCCATTTTGTTCAACAGAGAATGCTCGACCATATTTGATAGGTTTATGTGACATTAAATTATAAAATATTGATTGCTGTCGTGCTTTTTGAGCTATTGAGGCTATATATTTCCATTCAGCTAATTGTAAGAGATAAGTTCGTTTAGATGAAGGTGTAAGTTCTTTTAAATGAGGAAGACTTCGCCATTTTTGTACGTTAGCATCATAACTTTCTAAAGCAGATTGAATGACATTACGTTGTAACTCTGAGAGGTCATTAATCTCCAATTGTCGCTTAAGAAATCTGCTAACATGATGAGGATAATTGTATAAAACATAATTAGTTAATAAGTCTGTAATTTTATTTTGAATATCAGGTGAGTTTGATTCACGTCTCAAGGCTGAAATAATCAGCGCAGCTAGAGATTGACCATCTCTAATATATCCACACATCCGGTATAGTAAATATTCAAATGTTTTATCATCGAGATTATCTATAACTTTTTTACTTAGAAAAAATGTCGTGACATCTAAATTTATACTATTAGGAAGAATTTCTGTATTTTCATTTAATTCAGGTGAAGGAATTGAATCAAAATGTTCTTGAATATACAGAGCAGCAATATGTAATTGTGGTTTATTTGATGCAAACCAACGTGTAAAAGCATCTATAAAATGCTCACGTTGATTGTTGTACAGTTCCAAAAAAGTATGATTAAATACTTGCGGCAATTTGTTATCATCTTGATGATTAATATAATCCCAATTTATTGCTAGATGTTCGATTACTTCCAATGCTGTGGTAAGTTCTGTTTTAGCATAGTAAATAATACAATAATCAATAAATTGTTTTAAGAGTGCAGGAGGGAGTAATGGCGGTTTTATTAAGTAAAAAATAGCTTTTTTGTACCATTCTTTACTATAATTTTTTTGGGCTTTATTATACAAAACTTTTGCTATTTGACTTTTGAGGTTTAAATCATCTTGTCTGGATGCAAGTTCCAAAAAAGCAACTAAAGCTTCTTCTGATTGATCAATTAAATTACCATAAGCCTCAGCTATAATGTGGTCAGTTTCAGGATTGGGTTTAGTCTGTAAAGTTTTAAGTTTAGCCAAAGTAGAAGCTAAAAATTCATGATAATTTTCATTAACATTATAATGAAATCTACCAAGAGCAAAAATGCCTATTTGTTTATGTATTAGTTTTTCAGAATTAAACAAAGATAAAGCATAATTATGTGCTTTTTTTAAGGATAAAGAAGATAGTCCAACAAGAACATTAGCAGTCATAGTGACAACTAAAAAATTATCCCATGATAAAAACTCTTCGTATAACATTTCAGCATCATTTTCAGAGCGAGCAGCTAGTTTCTCAACAGCAGAATATACTTGACCTATATCTGAGGCACCGGCCATA
>DATGXQ010000614.1:0-3549 GCA_035298905.1 Nostocaceae cyanobacterium
AGACCTCAATCGTATTGAAAAGTGTTGGGCAACTTTGAAGAGTAAGGTTCGCAAGCTGTTACCTCAGTCTGATAATTTACGTGATGCAATGGAAACTGTTCTCAAACAAGCCGCGTCCTAACGAATTTGGCTACAGCTATACCACTTTGAGTAGCCGTGTGCGCCTAAAGGTGCAAGCACGGTTTCGGATGGGAGGGGTGATGCAGTAATGCACACCTCGACCCCTAACTCAGAGACGAACGCGCTTTTATGTCAGTTAAAACTGATAGCCCAATTCTTTATCAGATTCTTCCTTTAAGGGGAATTCTTCGCCTTCTTCTTGCTCCGCAGCTTGGCTGTTAGTAACAACTCTAAACTTTACGACTTGTGAAACGGCAGAGGCTGTCACGGCTTATGCTGGCGCTTCGCCTATGCTTTTTCAGTCTGGCTCTAGTTTTTGGCATAAACCAGTGATTGGACATACTGGTCAGACACGACTACGAACTGCTTTATATCTAGCAATTTTAAGTGCGGCTCAGAGCAATCCAGTTATTAAAACTTTCTACAACCGATTAAGGGCTCAACCCCATGAAAGTTGCACGTTGGGCTGCTGCACGGAAACTGTTACACATTGCTTGGGCTGTTGTTAAAAACAGGCAACCGTTTGACCCAAATTACGCTTCAAAACAGCAATGCAATTGACAATTGGCTACGTATCTTCGCCAGCTATTCCCCTATATGTGCAACTAGGCTAACGGCTATGCTTGACTTCTTCACGGCGATCGCTATCTTCTTCGGAATAATGTTCTTTACCCAGGAGTGGGTGCTGGAATTCCGCCTTGGCAACCTTGGTCGCTTCTGGAGTCTGATGAGTGCCGCTAGCTTGTTCATCAGCGCCGTGCTTTGTGCCGTTATCATTATTCCCCTGATAGTTAAGATTCAAATCAATGTACTGACGTTGACGGGTAATCTGACTGGCTCAAACTTGAAACACAAGAAAAACGAAGGAAAAGTACGCAGATATCATCGACATTCGGTTGTGGTGGTATGGTCGTCTGTCCAAACCTCAAGTAGAATTAGAGAGCTTTGATGAGCTTTACCGAAGAAGAATTCACTCCGCGACTGAGCCAGGAGGAGCGAATAGCTCCTGTGCGTAGGCATGGATGAATAGAGGTTTAAAGAAAGCGGATTTATCCGTGGAGAAAATAAAAATACGATCGCTTGTTTGAAACCCTTGACAAACGGCATGGGATATTCTGACTTCTGAATTCACCAATTCTGACTCCTCTTCATTTTGAAAGTTTAACGAAATATTATCAATCTATTGACAGGCTATTATGGGTGTTAGATATTACTAATGACCTCAATATTCCCGCTTTTGCTGCTATTAGTCGCAGAACAGATCAAGACGTAGAGGATATCATCTTAGGTTATGGCGGTCATTTTGATCCAAAGCTGGCGATTAGTCGAGCTTTAATGGAGATAAACCAGATGTTACCCTCAGCCTTCCCTTAGCTAACGCTGAGGGTAGTACTCAATATCCATTATCAGGCGATCGCTAGGCGGATCAAATGGTGGAAATCTGCAAAGATCGCAAATCAACCTAATCTCCTTCCTAATGAGCGAACTACGCCTAGAGCCTATGCAGATTATCCCCAACTGGCAAGTTAATGATTATGTTAAAATGCCGCGATCAGAATATTTGCGCCGTCAATGTTTTGAGATTGGGAAAATCCCAAATTAAATAGGTATAGTTGACACTAATTTATAGTTGTGTTATCCCCCAAGATAGCGGAACTACTGTTGTGACAGTGTACTATCAATATAGTATGGATAATATAACAAATTACGATTTGATTGAAAAAATTTATGAAAGTGCTAATTCATTAGTCTACCGGGGCATTCTCAAACATGAGTATCAACCAGTTATTCTGAAAATTCTCAAAGAAAATTATCCCTCTCCCGCAGAACTGACTCGATATAAACAGGAATATAACATTACTTGTTCCTTAAACGCAGATAACATTATCAAAGCCTACGACTTACGGCGATATAAAAATAGTTTAGTAATGCTTTTGGAAGACTTTGGAGGGCAATCTTTAAATTTATTAATGTCCCAGGCTCAGTTTAGCTTAGAAGAATTCCTCGTTATTGGTATTAAAATTGTTGAAGGTTTAGCAGTTATTCACACTGCTAATATTATTCATAAAGATATTAACCCTTCTAACATTGTCTATAACCAAAAAACTGGACAGCTAAAAATTATTGACTTTGGTATTTCTACCCGTTTATCTCAAGAAAAACAGACAGTTGGCAATATTAATCAATTAGAAGGAACATTAGGTTATGTTTCTCCAGAGCAAACTGGGAGAATGAACCGAGGGATAGATTATCGTAGTGATTTTTATTCTCTGGGTATTACATTCTATGAACTCTTGACTCATCAACTTCCCTTTCCAATCGATGACCCTTTAGAGTTAGTCCATTGTCATATCGCGCAACATCCCCAAACACCTCATAAACTTATTTCCTCTATTCCCTTGACAGTATCTAATATTATCATGAAATTGTTAGCTAAAACCCCAGAGGAACGATATCAAAGTGCTTGGGGAATTACAGCAGATTTAAAAACCTGTCTTCAGCAATTAAAAACTTTAGGAGAAATTTCTCAATTTCCTTTAGCAACTCAGGATATTACCGATAAGTTTCATATACCCCAAAAACTCTACGGTCGAGAACAAGAAATAACTCAACTATTAACCGCCTTTGAGCGAGTCAGCCAAGGTGCTAGTGAGATGATACTGGTTTCTGGTTATTCAGGAATTGGTAAATCTGCCTTAGTTAATGAAATTCACAAACCTATTACCCGTCAATGCGGATATTTTATTCACGGCAAATTTGACCAGTTACAACGAGATATTCCTTACGCTGCAATTACACAGGCTTTTCAAGAGTTAATTCACCAACTCTTAAGTGAACCTAAAATAGTTCTACACTCTTGGAAAGAGAAAATTATAGCCATTTTGGGAAATAATGCCCAAATTATTATCGATGTAATTCCTGAGCTAGAAAAGATTATCGGTAAACAGCCACCGATTGAGCAGCTAGGAGCAACTGAAGCCCAAAATCTGTTTAATTTATTTTTTGAAAAATTTATTGGCATTTTTAGTAAAAAAGAACATCCCTTAGTGGTTTTTTTCGATGATTTGCAGTGGGCTGATTTAGCATCTTTGAATTTAATTGAAAGATTAATAACTAATGATAACAGCCAATATTTATTGATGATCGGAGCATATCGAGATAATGAAGTCAGTCCTACCCATCCTTTAATGCAAATATTAGAGAAAATTAAAAAAACTGAAGCTACATTTAATCAAATCATACTTCAACCTTTAGAAATCAGCTATGTTAAACAATTAATTGCTGATACCCTAAATTGCTCTCAAGAGGAGGTAGAAACTTTAGCAGAGTTAGTAACTAAAAAAACTGCTGGTAATTCTTTTTTTATTACTCAATTACTCCGAACGTTATACCAAGAAAAACTCTTAGTATTTAAAGGTCTTCAAGCTC
>DATGXQ010000615.1:0-3761 GCA_035298905.1 Nostocaceae cyanobacterium
TTAACAGATAGTTGAAACTGTTCCCTGTTCCCTGTTCCCTGTTCCCTGCCCTCACTAATAACTTATTCAGCAAGCCCCATTTAGGATTACTATACTAACCAATAACTTTTTGAATTGTGAATTGTGAGTTGTGAATTTTGAATTTTGAATTTTGAATTTTGAATTTTTAACTTTGGAGTGTTGCACCCTGAAACTATCATTATTTCTTCGAGAAACCTGATTGCTTTACATTAGGCTGGGCATTTTGGCGACTGGTACGGAAAGTAACATTTACACCCTCATTTGATTGTTCTAATACCAGTAATGGTGTAGGTTTAGCCTTTTGATCCCAGTGCATATAAGCAACACGCCCCTGAATTGTGGGTTGCCAATTATCCTCATCATCCATAGGGCTAAGATAAGTTTCTATACATTCGATAATTTGACTAATTGTTGCAGAAGTTGCCTGTGTTGGTAACTTCATTAATTTAATTTGAATCCGAAACAGAACCCGCTTGGCGATATTTGGCATTACACCAGTTTCATACTCAACATCAAAGATTTCATCTACCTGTCTGCCAGTATTACTAGCAATACCAATTGTGCCTTGTTGAGCTTGGGTGGGACGTAAAGCTTGGGTAATTTTATCTTTAACCTTTATCTTTACTTGATTTACAACAGCAAAATGAAATACCTCTTCTGACATCCGCATCCGTAGATAGTCTAGGTTAAAGTCCCTAGAGTTCACCAAATCGGGGTTAGTTTCCATTTTGCGAATCGTTTCTAAAGCCAGCTTAAACTTTTTCTCTAGTTCTCGCGCTTTAAATTTCTCAAACTTGAGTTTTTTCTCCAGCTGACCGATGATAATTTTCCCGTAGACAATCACAGCAATCAAGGCTAAAACTAGTCCTCCACTAGCCAAAATAAATGCTGGTGGTATTTGTGGATCGTTCGCTTTTACCTCTTGGATTGCTTTTTTACCCTTTGGTTGTGCTTGAGCAAGAAATAATGGACTGTGCATGGTTAGCAAACTGACACACTTGACTCCTAATTAATAGAATGCCCATATCAGGGATGTTATGTTGCTTTAGTAGCTAACTTTTGTTACATCTTGTTGTAATCTTCACAATGAATAAATACTTTAGCAATTCCTCTGGACATTTTCAAAACCTTAAGCCACTTGCAGAAATATCCTCCGCTTTCTTAAGTAATATTTCCCTAGTTGCTACAGATATGGATGGCACATTGACTAAGGGAGGAAAATTCACCGCTAAACTATTACAGGCTTTAGAAGATTTAGCAGATGCTAAAGTCAGAGTTTTAATTGTTACTGGACGTTCAGCCGGATGGGTGAGTGGAATTTCTAGCCTCATGCCCATTGCTGGGGCGATCGCGGAAAATGGAGGTGTATTTTATCCACAAGGGAACTCTGCACCCGTAGCATTAACACCAATTCTTGATTTAGTTCAACATCGGCAAAATCTAGAAACAGCTTTTACTATATTACAAAGCCAGTATCCGCAAATTCGAGAATCTACTGATAATCGCTTTCGCATTACCGATTGGACTTTTGATGTTGTTAACTTAAAACCCCATGAGTTGGAAAATTTAGGTAGCATTTGTCAGGATATGGGTTGGGGATTTACTTACAGTAATGTCCAGTGCCACATTAAGCCCCAAGGACAAGATAAAGCTCTGGGATTATTGCAAGTTTTACGCCAATATTTTCCTACTTCTTCACCAGCACAGGTTGTTACTGTTGGTGATAGCCCAAATGATGAAAGCTTATTTGACCAGCGTTATTTTCCCCTTTCTGTGGGTGTGGCTAATCTTCGGGAATATGCCGATCGCTTACAACACCAACCAGTCTATATTACCCAAGCTGCCGAAGGAGAAGGATTTTGTGAGTTATCGCGTTATATTTTGCAAAGCCTGAGCTAACCAAAAGCTGAGATTAGGTAGAATAATTGTACTAAACTAAGCAAATAGCACTGTATAATCCAATATGACAGCAGTCTTAACTGTCAGTACCACCCCGGAAGTTATTTATCCTACCTCTGATGGTGAACCAGTGGCAGAAACTTACGATCACTTTTACGCTTTGCTAACTACCTTAGAAGTGCTAAAACAATACTTGACAGACCGTCAAGCCACAGTTTTAGCTAATCAATTTCTCTTTTATTCCCAAGGCTTTCCCAAGTTGCGGATAGCACCCGATGTCATGGTGATTTTTGATGTTGCCCCTGGTGGTCGGGACAGTTATAAAATTTGGGAAGAAGGTCAAGTTCCCAAGGTCATTTTTGAAATGACTTCAGCTGGTACTAAAGAAAAAGATGAGGGTTTCAAAAAAATTCTTTATGAACAGCTAGGAGTAGAAGAATATTGGTTATTTGACCCAAAATCTGAATGGATAGAACAACAGTTAAGGGGTTATCGTCTCCAAGGAGAAACCTATATCCCGATTCAGGATCAAGTTAGTCAAGTTTTACAACTCCGGTTAGCAGTTGAGGGTAAACTAATTGGATTTTACCGTCAGGATACAGGTGAAAAATTGCTGATACCTGATGAACTAGCCCAAAATTTGCGTCAGGAAGTCGTAGCTAGACGGGAAGCAGAGGAAAGGGCTGAACAAGAACGTCAACGGGCTGAACAGGAATGTCAACGAGCTGAACAAGAACGTCAACGGGCTGAACAAGCAGAACAACAAATAGAACAACTCAAAGCGAGGTTAAAATCCCTTGGTGTTGATCCTGATGCAGTAGAGTGAAAATAAAAAAGCGATGGCGAAACGCCCACCGTAGGCGATCGCCTCCAGACATTTTCCCTCAACAGTGGCGATCGCTCTTGACTAAACCATCATTAAACCGCAAATGCTATTACATTTAAGTACCTGGCCAGAAGTAGAAGCCTATCTTCAGCAATCTACAGGAATTATTATTCCCATTGGTTCGACAGAACAGCACGGCCCTACTGGTTTGATAGGGACAGATGCGATTTGTGCAGAAGCGATCGCCCGTGGGGTTGGTGACGCAACTCAAGGGTTAGTTGCACCGACAATTAATGTAGGTATGGCCTTACATCATACCGCCTTCCCTGGCACAATTAGCCTCCGTCCTAGCACTTTAATTCAGATAGTCAAAGAACAAATTACCTGTTTAGCCAAAGCTGGTTTTACTAAATTCTATTTTATTAATGGACATGGGGGAAATATTGCCACCTTTAAAGCTGCATTCTCAGAAACTTATGCTTATTTGGAAGATTTACAACTAGATAATGCTGCCAAAATCAAATGTCAAATTGCTAATTGGTTTATGTGTAGTTCTGTATATCAATTAGCTAAAGAATTGTATGGTGATCAAGAAGGTTCTCATGCAACTCCTAGCGAAGTAGCTGTTACTCAATATCTTTATCCAGAAGCTATTAAGCAAGCACCTTTAACACCAGAAGTTGCCAGAGGACACAAAATATATAGTGCAGTTGATTTTCGTTCCCGTTATCCCGATGGTCGCATGGGTTCTAATCCTGCTTTAGCGACACCAGAACACGGAAAACAATTTTATGATTTAGCTGTAAAAGAACTTTCTCAGGGATACTTGGAGTTTCTCAATACAGATTAAAATCTGACTTTGCGGTGATAAAATGTAAGAATTCAGGAGTCAGGAGGAGGCAGTGCGGTCTTGGGGTTTCCCCAAGTGGAGCAACTGCCGTTCAGGAATCAGAATGCTTGTCAAATCAAGAATTTCTCCGTTCGCTGTGTTGTGGAAAGCATCACCCCAATAGCT
>DATGXQ010000616.1:0-19077 GCA_035298905.1 Nostocaceae cyanobacterium
GTGTGGTGGTAGTGATAGTTCGTATTAAAATATTTCTTTGGGGCGCAAAAGCAATGACTGAATCTGTCGCTACAATTACCTGTAAGTTTAAATCTGCTAAATCCCCAGTTTCTCTCCAAGGTACATAACTAATTAATTCAGATTTTTGATTAATATTTTTTTGTACCGTAGTAAAAATATTATTCTGATCTAAAATATTGGTTAGATGAGGATATATATCTTTAATCTCTTTACCTAATAATTCTTGACTAGGACTTAATAAAAATTTGTCTGTTCCATCTAATAAATAATAAGCTTTACTATCACTAGTAAAATTTTGAGTTATGCTTTTTAGTGGTACTCTACTACTAATAATAGCAACTGTCTTACCTGTAATGCTGTCTTTTATAGGTGCAGTAATATAAACCACCGCCCCAATATTTTTGATGATTTCTGGTTTACTAACTACAGGATTACTTTTGGGGATCACTCCAGGAAAATAGCTCAAATTTTTTTCCCTACTCCCAGATGTAACTGTAGATTGAGTAATTACTCGACCATCTAAACTGAAGATAGCAACATGATCATAAGCTTTATTGGTAGTAATAAACAGGTCTAAAGCTGCTTGAAGTTCTTTTAGGTTAGAGATTTTATTATCTTTGGGGTTGAACAATAATTGGATTTTGGCTAATTTCTGAATATCTGTATATCTTTCCAGCAGAAAGCGATTGATATTATCACTTAAACTAACCGCTTCCTCTTCTTGACTTTGGATAATTTGCTGGTTAATTGATTTACTGCTAAAACTATAGGCGATCGCTCCCAATCCTATCACGGGTAAAGTGGCGATCGCTACTGATAAAATTAATGTTTTTGTCCCGACGCTTAAACGTTGAAAATTATTAACTAAATACCTCAAAGAAAAACTTTTCGTATTAGCAAGCTGAGATTTACTAGCTGATGAGTTCAATGCAGCTTGATTTTGACTATCATCACTTCTGGGAGTATCTGTTTTATTAACCATAAATTATTTCCCCTGAACTTATTACTCACAACAATAAAATAAATTTATATCATTAACTAATCACTACGTAGGGTAGCAGATTTGATAATACTCACTGCATCTAATACCAGCAAGATTTCCTCTTGTTGCACCACACAGCCGCACAGATAAGGCACTAAACTTGATGCTACTTGTCCCACAGGTGAACCAATATCTTCATCTGTAAATTTAGCAGTACCTTTAATTTCTTGCACCACTAACCCTAAAAGTTGTGATTCTACCTTGATGACAATCACATTGTACTGCCGTATTCGATGATCTAAGCATTCTAAGTTAAACATCTTGGGCAAATCAATTACCCAAATGACTCGACTACGCCAATTCATTAAGCCTAAAATACAAGCGGGCATATTAGGCATAGTTGTCACCGCTTCGACAGGCACAATAATTGCTTCTTGGGTGTACTTTACTGCTACAACTGCCCCAGTTTGTCGATTTAATTGAAATTTAAGATAGCTATCTGTCAATGTATTTATTTTTGGTTTAATAGAAGTTGTAAATCGAGAATTATCCATTGATTTAATTGAGAATTGATTTAATCAACTTGAGCAGTTCTTCGCGGGTATAAGGCTTAGTTAAATAGGCTTCAGCCCCTTGTTTCATCGCCCATAAACGATCAATCGCCTGATTTTTAGAACTGCATATTATGATTGGTACGTTCTCAGTATGGGGATTTTTTTTTAAAGCGCGACATAATTCAAAACCACTCATTTCCGGCATCATCACATCAGTCACGATCACATCTGGTTTTTGTAAAAAAACTTTTGTCAAAGCCTCCCTAGCACCATTAGCACCAATCACGTTATAGCCATCTTTTTGTAAATAATAGCTCATTAATTCCAATTCACTAGGTGAATCTTCTACGATGAGAATTGTACTCAATAATGTGCTGTTCACTCCTGAATCTCCTGGCTTGACTGACAATTTGCAAATTCCCTCTATTGAATATGTTTAAATACCAATTTCAGCAATTCTGATCTAGTAAAGGGCTTAGTTAAATAGCCAGATGATCTGACAATTTTTGCCTTAGCTTTATCAATAAATCCTGTCCTGCCTGTCACCATAATAATTGGTGTATTTTTAAATGCTGAATGCCGCCTCAATAGTGAACATAATTCATAACCATCTAAATTCGGCATTTCCACATCTAGCAAAATTAAATCAGGCTTACTCCTGAGAATTTGCATTAAAGCCTTGAGGGGATCTTTAATCATCACAACAGCAAATTTCTTCTCATCCAAACAGTTGCGAATGGAATTTAAGACTGTCTGACTATCATCAATACAGGCAACCGTATACAAATCTTTCTGCAAAGCTGCCACAGCATTTTTATAATTATGCTGCTCAGAAATAGCAGAATTATCGACTTTAGCTAATTTATCAACCTGTGGTTTTTCCGATTTTTTCAGCGTCGGTAAATTAACAATAGATTTTGTACTTTCTTTCTGCCGTAATTGCTTTTGACAATATTCAACAATTACTCGTAAATCCAAATGACAAAACTTCGGTAGTCCACTTAAAGCATCTTCCGAATTAAATTTATAGTTCCCCTCCTTTAAACACAAAAAGGACTCCAACACCTCTTTTGCTAATTCTTCTATCAGTAGTGCTGCTTGTGTAGAGTTAATATGAGCCTGTTCCACCAACCAACAAATAGCTTTATAGTCCGCAGCAGGAGTTGACTGATTTTTTAGCTGTGGTATCCACATTAAACGCATCTGTTGATAAACGTCGCTGTCAAAAGCGAGAGTTTTTTGATTTAAACGTTGCAAATGCCCTTCTAAACGCTCAAATACTTGTTCGGAAGAGGAAGCATAAGTAATTTTGCCTTCTTCTAAATAAATTGACCAAGAAACCATGCCAGTAAATACACTTAAGCAACCAGTCACCCGACGAGTGCCAAGTTGTCCTAGTAGAGACAGTGGATGCAGTTTCTGAAACAACCTGTAGCTACTGATAGGAGTTGTAATCATTTTGCTTTTACTTGAACTTTATTCAAGGCTTCTGCTGTTAATTAATAATGCCGCAGTACGAGTTAGTAAATAGTTGGTAGTGCTAAATACAAAGTATTATGCCCTGGTAAATGATGAAATCTCATGTTAGCAGTGTTATAGCAATCCGATCTGAGTTGTGAACTGACTTGCGGAGAGAAGGGAACAGGGAACAGGGAACAGGGAACAGTTAGAGTTCATAAATGATTTAGGATTGCTATAGTTAAAAGTTATCAAATTGAAGTCCACTAGCAGGCTTTAGTTTACTTACTAACTGATTCCAAACAATCCGGCATCTAGGGAAAATCAAGAAGTAACACTAGCTGAGGTCACTTTGTAATGAGTAAGGGAAAAATAACCACAGTAATCATACTGCTTTCACACCCAATCTTCAACTTTTGAGTTTCTGTATTTGTACTAGAGTTAGTCGCTTTGACAGAATGTTGATAGCCGTTTTCAATATGGCTACAATCCCCTTTATTTGTAGAAGGGATGAAATTGGTAAACTTACAGCAGATTTCAGATAAATGAGGTACAAATTTTAGGAACAAAGCTTTATGCTAAAAGACTTTCAACCCTGTTCCCTGTTCCCTGTTCCCTGTTCCCTGTTCCCTGTTCCCTGTTGTAATCAATGACAGGATGACGGTAATTGTTTTTGTCCGTCTACTTACCTTCTAACCTGTTTTACTTCCAAATAATAAAAGCTGTTAAATCACTTAACGATTAACAGGCTTTCAGGTTGATATATTTTGTTTAGTAGTGCGGATGAAAGGACTTGAACCTTCACTCCTCTCGGAACTAGAACCTAAATCTAGCGCGTCTGCCAATTCCGCCACATCCGCATATCTTTTTATAATATCATAACAAATTATAGATAGCAATGGCTAGAGGGAAAAATTTTCTAGCCACATAGCTGATGGCTTACATGACAGCGACACGGGGCAAGCGATGTTTAAAGCCGCAGAGAATTTCCCAAGAGATGGTATTCAGTTGATTGGCCCAGTCGTCAGCTGTAATCTGTTCTGTTCCTTCTTCTCCTAGTAAAGTGACGATTTCACCTTCTTGGAGATCGGGAATGGAACTGACATCTAGCATTAGCTGATCCATCGTAATTGTGCCAATTTGGGGGATACGCTGACCACGAATCAAGACTTGGATTTTGTTGGACAGATGCCTGGGTACACCATCAGCATAACCAATACCGACAACTGCCAAGCGCATATCTCTGGGGGCAATAAACTGATGACCATAACTGACACCAGTTCCTTTAGTGATGGTTTTGACGTGAGTAACTCTAGCTTTAAGTTGTAAAACTGGTTTAAGTTTGATTTTGTTTTGTAAATGGGGAGCGGGGTAAAGTCCGTAAACTGATAAGCCGACCCGCACCATATCATAGTGTAATCTGGGGTCAGCTAGGGCGGCAGCAGAGTTGGCTAGGTGCAAGTGAGGAATTTTAATCCCTTTAGCTTTAATTTGGGCGATCGCTTCTTCAAATCTTCTATGCTGTTGTTGCATGATCGTAGGATCAGGACTATCGGCGGTGGCTAGGTGTGAATAAATACTCGCAATAGATAAGTGTGGTAAACCTTGTACTAACTGTACAAATTCTGCGGCTTGTTGCCAATCTGTCCCTAATCTCGACATCCCTGTGTCTAGTTTGATGTGTACAGGTACAGGGGAATTATATTTAATTTCTTCTAAAGTATTGGAAAAAACTAAAGCTTGCTTAGGACTACATAAGGTAGGCTGGAGATGCCAATGAGCGATCGCATGAATTTGTTCTGGTGTGTGAGTAGCCCCTAAAATTAAAATCGGTGCTTTAATCCCCCCTTCCCGTAATTGTATCCCCTCTGGCACTGTAGCCACACCCAGCCAACTTGCGCCGGATTCTAGAGCCGTTTGGGCTACTGTTACCGCCCCATGTCCATAGGCATCAGCTTTTACTACTGCCATAAGTTGGGTTTTTGGTGATAAAAACCTGACTAATTGCCGAACATTGTCAGACAATGCCCCTAAATCAATTTCTACCCAAGCTCGTTGCGAAAACCATGCAAATGTATCACATTGTTGGTTATCAGCAGCACTAGAGGTTTGTTTGCGGCTTAACATTTTACTAACTCCTATCACACCAGCACTAGGCTCATAGACTCTTGATTAATTCCCACCAAAAGAAGCCATGTCCAATTAATCAGGAAGTTTACCCTTCATCCGGGAATTGATACAAGACAATCTCAGGGCTGATTTTTGAGTAGTAGGTAATCCATTGTGCATCTACTAACAGGGATTTATAGGGAGGAATATAAATTTTCTGGTCAGCAATTAGCAATTAGCTTTCTGTCTTCTGACTAATTGCTGATATTTTATCTTCCTAATTCTTGAGTAATTTAAATTCACGCTTCATCAAAATATTACTACTTAGGGCTAGATCCGGTTTTCCTCAACTTCCTTAATAATTAAGCAAGTATAATTTCCCTTCATCTCCCAAGGAGAGTATCTTTGTGTTAATATATGTAAAACTAATACCTTGAGCGCATATCAATGGGGAAGGTTTTAGTCTTAAATGCCTCTTACGAGCCACTCAACATCACGAGCTGGCGACGTGCTGCGGTTCTGTTGATCAAAGGTAAGGCAGAACGTGTGGAACACAATGGAAAGTTCCTCTATGCGGATTTTCCTCTGCCAACCGTCATCCGCTTGCGCCATTATGTGCGCGTTCCTTACAAGGAAATGCCTCTAACTCGCCGGAATATCTTGCATCGTGATGGTCATACTTGTCAATACTGTGGCTACACAGGAGACGAGTTGACCCTAGATCATGTCATTCCGCGATCGCGTGGTGGGGGCGATACCTGGGAAAACATTGTGACGGCTTGTGTCCGTTGTAATGTCAAAAAAGGTAATCGCACTCCTCAAGAAGCCCACATGCTCTTGCGACATCAACCACGCCAGCCTTACAGCAGCCTGTATTTTGAAGTCAGTAAACATCTTAAGAGTGGACTGCATCAAGAGTGGCAAAAGTATGTAATTGGTCTTTGACATTACAACAGATTAACTAAAACAAACGCAAACGAATCTTCACCTGTAGGTGTTGTTGTTTGGCTTTGGTCAACACGATCAGCTGCGAACTGGGGGTTATGCTTGACGTGACTACACTTCTATGGCTTGTGAGGATGCACTCAAAAGCTGATAGAATAGTTTACCAAAGTTTAAACAAGTTCACACACAGGTTTTTTATTGTACCACATCATGAGCAAAATGTAGATTTTTGGCTTTAATTGTGCCAATTAGTCACAAAGTTACTCAAAAACCTAGATTTTTGGTAAAAATAATGGTTAATTGTTCATTAGTCCCAAATATGGGAAGATTATCTGCAAATAACTATGCAATTAACTAAATTAACTTAAAAGCATGGGTAAAGGATCATATCGCAAATCAGAAAAATCTTCAAGACTAATGACAACTGTTAATAAGAATCTGCTTATTTAAAAAAGGTTATGAAATCAAATCAACTTCAAGGGGCAGAGGGGTCTAATTTCTGAGGATAGGCGGATGTAACAGCTTTTTGATTGATGCCATTGATAGAAAACAGACCGCTCTATGCAGTGCCATAACTCAAGATTTTTGCCAAGATCGTAATGTGAGGCTGAATCAGTGCTATTACTGTTTGCAGTATCCCTGAACACATAAAAACTAGCCCCACGCTTAGAATACAGTTCTTTATGTACTTGAATTCCCCTGTTTCTCAATTTGAGAGTTTATCATTGACCACGGAGTCGAACCCAGAGGAAGCAGAGATAGACCGAGAAGTGATCGAACTTCCCACCCTAAACCGTCCTAGCTTACCAACATCGACCAGTGAAGGAAGTATACATTTAGGGACTCGTGGTAATTCTCTAGCTAGTCAGAAATCAGAAGAGTTACAAAAAGCTCTCCTGGGACATCGACATGAGCGGCAGTTAATCATTCTGCAAGACTTTCCTGACCCTGACGCGCTCTCTTGTGCTTGGGCTTACCAGTTAATTGCTCAACAGTACGATATTAAATGTGAAATTGTCTATGCTGGTACTCTGAGTCATCAAGAGAATATTGCTCTAGTTAAGTTGACGACTTTACCAGCACAACGGTGGACAATGCAATCCCTGAAAAGTAAAGATTTGTCATGTTATCAGGGAATTGTGTTAATTGACAACCAAGGAACAACATCACAGCTATTGCCAGCAGTGCAACAAGCAGGAATACCCATAGTAGCTGTAATTGACCACCATAGTTTACAAACAGACCTAAAACCAGAGTTTGTAGATGTCCGTCCTTATGTGCGAGCAACTGCAACTATCTTCACCCAATATTTACAATCAGGGTTACTGGCATTAGACAGTAGCATTAGCCAACACGTCAAGTGTGCTACAGCTTTGATGCACGGCTTGCGCTCAGATACCAACAGGTTAATGCAAGCTCAAGAAGAAGATTTTATGGCGGCAGCTTATCTGAGCAGGTTTTATGATGCTCAATTGCTGAATGCGATTTTACAGGCCAATCGCTCTAAACGGGTGATGGATGTCATAGAGCGATCGCTAAAAAACCGCATAGTCCAAAATAACTTTTCCATTGCTGGCGTTGGTTATCTGCGCTACGACGACAGAGACGCTATTCCTCAAGCTGCTGACTTCCTTGTCACCGAAGAAAACGTGCATACTGCCGTAGTTTATGGCATCGTCCATGATGAAGATGACGAACTAGAAGTGGTAATTGGTTCCCTGAGAACAACAAAATTAACCCTAGATCCTGATGAGTTTATTAAAGAAGCCTTTGGACAGGATAGCACTGGGCGATTTTTTGGTGGTGGACGCACCAGCGCAGGCGGTTTTGAGATTCCTATGGGTTTCTTATCTGGGGGTAACGAAAATTCTGCCTATGCCAAAATCAAATGGGAAGTTTTTGACGCGCAAATCAAGCAGAAATTACTCAGGTTGGTAAATCCCAGAGATAACCCAATTCAATCTTGATAGAAGGAATGATGTAATAATTGAGACGTGCTAAATAATAAATTTTAGCAGGATGAACAGTAGAGACGTTCCATGGAACGTCTTTACAATATGATTTAATTTTATCTGAGTATCCCTTATAACAAATAAGTGAAGAGAAACGATTGAAGAGGCGATCGCTAATCTCAAAGCAGCAATACAGCTTTATTTAGAAGAATTTCCTTTACCTGAAACATCTCCTAGATATGTAACTAGCATTGAGGTTAGTTATGGCTAGTAGCCGAATTTTACTGAAATTTATTAACTAATCAAATCTAACGATTTATAAAAAACTATGAAAGTTCACCAAGAATTAAACCTAAAATTAAAAAAAGTAAGTGATCATGAATTTATGGAAATTATTAAAGAATTCACTCAAAAATTTAATGAGTGGAATTATCTCGAAAACGAATCACTAGAACATACAAAAGAAACGACTAAACCTTCCTGTATACTATTTTTAGATGATGACTACCATAAACCAGAATTTCTTATTACTAAGAGAAAAGATAATTTATATTCTATATACATTTATAATTCACAATATGGTTACATACCAATGTTAGAATATAATGCCTTACTAAGAAAATTTAGTGAAGATTTTAAAACAGTTTCTAATCCTGATATCATTTCTGCTAAAATTTCAAAAGAAGAAATTGGATTACAGGAAATAATTTCATCTGACAAAGCAAGAGATTTATTTGAAAAATACCTTAGCTTTCATCCTCGCAGCTATCATATTAACGATAAAGAAAGACTATATTTCTTTATTTCTGCTGCTTCGCGTTGTAAAAAGAGAATAAACACTGAATTGCTAAAGCGATATCTTGTGGAGGATCTCAACTGGTCTGAAGAAGATGCTAATTGGTGTCGTGAGACAGTTGACCTTGGATTAGAAATTTTGAAAGCACATAAACAAATGTATTTATTTCCTATAAGAAAACTTTCCTAAATATTCTAATTTATATAGCAGCAAAAATCAAAAGCTAGACAATCTTGTAAATTCATGAAAAAACAAGTGTTTACTAAACTAATTTATTTCATTGTTATCAATATACTACTTTTAGGCAATCTACCTAAAATCTCATTAAGACAAAAGAATTTTAATTTCTCATTAATAGTAGGAGAATGGAGTGAAAAAGGAAAATGCAACTCCTCTCGCTATGTGTTTACTAAAGATGGACGCTATCAGTCATTATTCAGGGAAAAAGGAAGGTGGAACTTATTTTTCAACGGAAATTATACTCGAAGAAATTATGATTCATTAACTATTAGCCATACCAATGACAACAATGAGTCTTTTGAGGATGTACTTCAAGTTTATAACCTAAGTTCAACCGAACTATCAGGTAAATGGTTTATATCTATAGAAGATGATACAACAGAATCCTTTTCATGGCAGCGATGCACTAGTCGCCGATGATAATTCTTTCTATTATGTCACTAAGCAAGATGGCTTCTCATTGTAGGCTAGGTTAGCATTAAAAACATCATAAGAGTTTAAGTTGTAAAGTTGTGAGGTGATGACAATTATTAAACTTCCAAAGCGTACTAAGTCTCAAAAAAATGTGAAATTGCCGCAGATATATTTAGTCCTACATTCACTCGCTTCTAGGTAATGTTATAGCCATTCCGGCTAGAGTGAATTACAGTCAAACCCTTAATTTACAAGCTTTACAGCTTTTTAGATGTACCTTATCTGACAGGGAAACGCTGTATTGTAAAACTAATTTCAAAAGCTAAATATAGTCAATTTTAAATTTATATCGGAAAAATCATTATCAATTCAGCACCTGAAACTAAAAAACAATAGAATTATTATTTGCAATTTTCAAAAATAGCGTTTTTTGTCTGAAAAACAACTAAGCTAAAATTTCCATCTAGCAAAATCGGCAATATTAGAAATAATTAAAAAATCTATTGTTTGAAACTGATTATCTATAGCTGGTAGACTACAAATTTTAGCCCCGATACTTAAATATGCTTGTAAACTATTGGGAATATTCACACTGTGTAAATCTGGATCACATTCTGGCATGTCTATAGTAAATCCTGAATTGGGAACAACTAAAATACTAGGATGCATTAAATTGTGCTGCTGAAAATAGTTGTAAACACAAGCAGCCTGTCCAGGACATTGCGTTAGTAATGAAGCACAGCCAAAAAGATATTGATTTTTTGTCCAGAGTAGATAATTAGTTAGTCCTTTCCACAGTAATAAAAGCGTATGACTATTACGATATTTTTTAGCTATACAGGCACGTCCAACCTCTACAGATGCTTGTAAAATATGTTCAGGAATACCCTCAAGATTAAATATATCAGCAGCATCAAAACCCAAGCCTTCCATAGCCATTTTATAAGTTTGCATTCGATAAGTGCCAATTGTTTCACCTGTCTCTCTAGCAATTAGAATTAAATGATGGCAAACCTCATCAAATTTATCTTTATCCATTTGGTAAAGATTAGAACTAGCGAATCCTAAACCCAATTCTAAATTAAAAACTTCAAAACGTAAGCGAAAAATAGAGTCTAGTTCTGCCTCGCTTGCAGCTAGACGTAGGATATATTTTTCAGTTTGAAAGTCTGGAAAATTAGGAATAATAAGTGGGTAATTGATGTTGTGATAAGAAATTTCCATCTGGTTTACTATTGAATTTTTAAATATTGGCAAGGATATATAGCAATCCTAAATCATTTATGAACGCTACCTGTTCCCTGTTCCCTGTTAAGAGTTCCCTTTTTCCAAAAGTCAGTTCACAACTCAGATCGGATTGCTATATTTAACGATAATTTGCAGAAAAGTGATGAATTTGTTTACGTGGGATTGCGCCACTTTTCTAGCAAAAGTGAACAGAAAAATAATCAAGTGAAATTCCTGCTTAAAACAACTTGTAGGCTAAAAAATTACTTGAACCAGAAGATATATTTATTATTTTTACAGACCTATTAAACAGATTTACGGTGAATAACATAGTTAACTACAAACTCTGAACAATAAAGTGCTTATATTATGCTTGTGCCAGCAAAAAAAATCTGGCAATAAGATACAAATCTCACCATACATAATTTGAATTTTATGTCAAGAAGTAAGCATTCAGCCGCAGGGGCGAGTTTTGTAGATAAATTATCAGGTTGTATCCAAAATTCTCTGCTCCACCCGCCCCTACAGCCATCAGCAAAGAAAAGAATTTGGTGTATATCTTTTCCCAAGTCAATACCAAGAAATTCAGCTAATCATTGTGTTGGCTGGGCATTAGCTACTAACCCGACTGCTGATTACTGATATCTGATTGCTTTTAACCCGATGATTAATTGCGGTGATTATTACTGTAGCGAACTCTTGTACCTGCCCAGAGTAATTTTTCTCGCAGTGTTTGATAG
Source organism: Nostocaceae cyanobacterium (assembly GCA_035298905.1). Lineage (GTDB taxonomy): Bacteria > Cyanobacteriota > Cyanobacteriia > Cyanobacteriales > Nostocaceae > DATGXB01. The sequence goes on from DATGXQ010000616.1 coordinate 11,439, forward strand.
TAGGAATTGTTCTCCCGCAGAACAATAAATTTGGCTCGACAGTCAGCCATACGGACATCAACACGATGTCCTGGCCAAATGGAAGTAGATAATACTCCATCCATCCACAATTTAGTGCTTAATTCATAATCACCCAAAGGCCAAACACTGACCACCGAACCAGCAGGCAATACCAGAGGGCGACTAGAAAGACTCATGGGACAGATAGGAGTGATGGTAATTGCTTCCATGCCATCATGCATAATTGGGCCACTGGCAGAAACAGTATAACCAGTAGAACCTGTAGGAGTAGCAACAATCAAGCCATCTCCTACATATTGATCAACTACCTCACCATCGATTTCCATTTCCAGAATTGAGGTGATCATTCTGTCAGCTGAGGCGGGTTTGATACAAAACTCATTTAAAGCCAGATAACGTTCTGTAACTGGTTCTAAATGTGAGCCAGTCCCTTCAAAGACTGCCGCTTGTAGCATCATCCGGCGCTGGATAGCATAACGGTCTTCTAGAAGCCGATCCCAAACCCTTTCCGGTTCTTGAAATTCTTCAACTGACTCAGTTAAAAACCCCAAATGGCCGCCCACATTCACGCCTAGAATGGGGATGCCAGATGGGGCTAATTGTCTAGCACCTGTTAACACAGTGCCATCGCCACCAAGTATTAATGCTAAATCAATGGGTTGAGTAGCAGAGGCTAAGAATACCGGATAGGGGTTATCTTTCGGCCCGCTAGGTCCCACCAATACATGGCATTGACGCTCTTCTAGTTGTTTAGCACAGAGTTCTGCCCAGCGCTTGCTCTGGGAATCTCTTGCTTTATAGGCAATGATTACCTGCTTAAGTTGCACGTACTGTTACCACTTCAGGAGATTAAACTGCTCCATATCGACGGTATCACGGTTACGATAAATTGCCAGCACGATCGCTAGACCAACTGCCGCTTCAGCAGCCGCTACAGTGATGACAAAAACCGTGAACACCTGACCTTTAATTAATGTTGCATCAAGAAAATTGGAAAATGCCATTAAATTCAGATTAACAGCATTTAACAATAACTCAATAGACATGAGTACGCGCACAGCATTACGGCTGGTAATTAAGCCATAAATGCCAATGCAGAACAAAGCTGCGGCTAGTAATAAGAAGTACTGGAGTTGCATATTTTGTCAGTAGTGATTGGTGACTGGGAAGAAGACGCGGGGACGCGGAGACGCAAAGACGAGGGGACGCAGAAAAAGAGAAATTAGGTAGATTCTCCCTTCACCGTGTCACCCCTCCCCCCTCTCCGTGTCACCCCTCTCCTACTTAACATCATCTAATGCTTTACCTGCTCCTACCAGTTCTCTAGGACGTTCTGGTAAGGTCAAAACAGTTTGAGGCAGGTCAGAGGGTGGTAGTTGGTCTGGGATGTACTCACGACGTGCCAGAATAATTGCTCCTACCATTGCCATTAGCAGTAAAACAGAAGCTAATTCAAAGGGTAGTAAAAAGTCACTGAAGAAATGCTCACCAATCAAAACGATCGGACTTTCACTAGATGCGGGAGCAGAGGTATAGGCCCAAGGGGTGGCTAACACCATTGTACTCAAGAGGGCAAATAGTCCAATACTCACTACGCCTGTGAGTATTTTCCGCAACCCAGCACTAGGGAAGGGAGCAAAGTCTTGACGTTTGTTTACCAACATAATGGCAAACAAAATCAATACGTTTACCGCACCTACATAAATTAAAACTTGGGCGGCGGCGACAAAATCACTATTTAGCAATAAGTACATTCCGGCTATGCTGATGAATACGCCTCCCAGCAAAAAGGCGGAATAGACGATGTTAGATGCCAGCACTACACCTAATGCTGCGCCAATCATCATCACACTTAGAATGCCAAATGAAACAATCTGTACACCTTCTGCTAGATTCACTGTTTTGTCCTCAGTCGGTTGTCATTTGTCAGTTGCCAGTAGTCAGTTGTCAGATTTTACTTTTACTACTGACCACTGACTACTAACCCTTGACTACTATCATTTAGTTTTCTGCTTCTACTAGGTCTTCGGGACGGGAACCTGTACGGGGTGCATCGGCAGGTAAATCGTGGGGTTCGAGTACGCCTTTGGGTAAATAAACTAGCTCACGTAATGGTGTTACCATTGGGTCGTTAGTGACTTTATATGGTAAACGTCCTAAAGCTACGTTATCGTAATTGAGTTCATGGCGATCGTATGTTGCCAGCTCGTACTCTTCTGTCATGGATAAACAGTTAGTTGGGCAGTATTCCACACAGTTTCCACAGAAGATACAAACTCCGAAGTCGATACTGTAGTGTTTGAGCTTTTTCTTTTTGGTGGCTTTGTCCATTTCCCAGTCAACTACAGGTAAGTTGATGGGACAAACACGTACACAAACTTCACAGGCAATGCACTTGTCAAACTCATAGTGAATCCTACCGCGAAACCGCTCACCTGGAATCAGTTTCTCGTAAGGGTATTGTACGGTAACGGGACGGCGACGCATGTGGTCAAAGGTAACGGATAGCCCTTGACCAATGTAACGACCTGCTTGGATTGCTTCTTTGGCGTAATCACCAACTTGTTTGAGGAATTTGAGCATTGTGTGTTTCTCTCTTGTTGGTCAGTGGTTGTAGGGGCGGGGTAGCCCCGCCCTTGGGGTAGCCCCGCCCTTGGGGTAGCCCCGCCCTTGCTTGAGGGTTGAAGTTTATCCACCAAAGGCGACGGGAAAAGCTAATTTCAGGGCTGCGGTTAATAAGAGATTAACCAAACCAATAGGTAGCAAGAATTTCCAACCTAAATCTAATAATTGGTCAATCCTGACCCGTGGTACTGTCCAACGGATGAGGATAGCCAGAAATACCAAGAAGTAGGCTTTCAGTACGGTCATGGTAATACCTATGGCGGCAGTTGCTACCTGCAATGCTGGGTTGGTTTCACTTACTCCTATCCAATCAGCTAGGAGATGAATGGGAATAGGAAAATGCCAACCACCAAGGTAGAGAATGGACACTAATAAAGCAGAAAGTACTAAGTTAACGTAGGAACTGAGGTAAAACAGGGCAAATTTCATGCCCGAATATTCTGTTTGATACCCTGCTACTAATTCTTCTTCTGCTTCTGGTAAGTCAAAGGGTAAACGTTCGCATTCTGCTAAGGCTGCAATCCAGAAGATGAGAAAGCCTAGTGGTTGCCGCCAAATATTCCAGCCCAAAATGCCAAAATTAGATTGCTGGTTGACAATATCAATGGTGCTGAGGCTATTGGACATCATGACGATCGCCAATACACTCAACGCCAGAGGAATTTCATAACTAATTGATTGTGCTGCGGCCCGCAAACCTCCCAACAGGGAATATTTATTATTGGATGCGTAGCCAGCCATTAGTAAGCCAATGGGCTGAATACTTGCTAAGGCAATCCACAAGAAAACGCCCATAGCCACATTTGTAATTACAATATTCTGTCCAAAGGGAACGATTAGATAGGACAGAAATACTGGCAACACGACAATGATTGGCCCCAGGGTAAACAGCCAGGGATCTGCCTTAGCGGGGACTATATCTTCTTTAAATACCAACTTCAGACCATCTGCGACTGGTGCTAGTAAACCCAAAGGTCCGATATATTCAGGGCCAATGCGTTGTTGGACAGCAGCAGAAATTTTTCGCTCTAGCCAAACACAGACTAGCACTCCCACCGTAGCCCCAATCAGCATCAGAATCATTGGTAATGGCATCCAAATGGCTTTAGCTGCCTCTGGTGGTATGCCTAAATCCGTGAGGGATTGAATAAAAGTTCCTTGGAGGTCAATTCCTGCATTCATGTTTGCTGCTCTATAGGTCGTCGAGTCAATGCGCTACACGCTGGATTGAGGATTGGGGATTGGGTAAGAGTTATTCCCCAGTCCCTAGTACCCCCTACCCTATCAGTCGTAGTGAATCACAAATATTAGTTAAACTAATATTTGCCGTTTTCACCGCTTGATAATCTCTGGTGAGATGATGCTGTAGATTTGTTGCCAATTCCCATGTTTAGTATATCCTTGGATGGTTTTTGACCTTTTATCCAAGATGACAACTTCTACTTATGGTTGAGATTGAATTTGGCTAATCTTTTGGAAATGAGAGATTAGGGCATGAGGCATAAGGCATAGAACATGAGGCATAGGAAGATATGGGGTATTCTCTCCCCTGCTCCCTGCCCCTCTGCCCCCCGCGCAGCGTCAGCGTCCGGATTTCTGCCAGTAGACCTCTGCCCTTCTGCTCTGTTTCCCAGACAGGATAAAACAGCCGCTCACCATTCGGTAACGGTTGTCTGCTCTATACAAATTGTCCGGTTTTCCAGCCATCAAGGCTGGTGTCACGGAACAATTAGCTTTAGGTTAACGTTTTTCGATGGGAATATAAGGCACGTTATGGCGACCGTTGTAAATTTGGGTAGGTCTGAAAATACGGTTTTCTGCCAACTGCTCTTTCCAGTGAGCTAACCAACCGGCTACACGAGCGATCGCAAAAATTGGTGTAAATAGGTCTGTGGGAATTCCCATTTTTCTATACACCAAACCGGAATAAAAGTCAACGTTAGGATAAATTCCTTTACTCCCGACTTTCTCTTCCATTACCCGTTCCATCTCTTGGGCAATTTCGTAGTACTTGTCGTAGCCAAACTTCTCAAACAACTGCTCCGCCAAATGTTGCAGGATCGTAGCTCGTGGGTCTTTCACCTTGTAGACACGATGCCCAAAGCCCATAATTTTGGCTTTACGCTGCAAACAATCTTCTACATAGGGACGGACATTTTCCACAGAGCCGATATTTTCCAGCATCTGAATTACTTCTTCATTTGCCCCACCGTGTAGCGGTCCACCTAAAGTTCCTACAGCACTAGCCACCACAGCATAGGGGTCAGTCAAGGTGGATGCTGTCACCCTGGCACTAAAAGTAGAAGCATTCATTGTATGCTCGACGTGCAAAATCAAGCAAACATCAAAAATTCTCGCTGCTAAAGGATCAGGTTCCTTTTCATTGAGCATATACAGGAAGTTGGCGGAATAATCCAAATCATCACGGGGCTTGACTGGATCATTACCCTTCCGCATCAACTGAAACGCCGCGACCATTGTGGGAATAGTCGCCACTAATCGGACTACAGAATCTCGAATATAGACCGGATTATGTAAATCGCGCCGTGAATAGAATAAACCTAAAGCCGCAGCAGAGGCTTGTAGTGCATCCATAGGATGACCGCTTTCAGGAAAGCATTTCATCATGTCCCGAATGCGGTATTTAATTCGCCTGTGGTTGAGAACTTCACTCTCAAATGCTTCCAGTTCTTGCTTATTTGGCAATTCACCCCAAATGAGGAGGTAAGCAGTTTCTAGGAATGTACTTTTTTCTGCTAATTCCTCAATCCGAATGCCACGATACTCTAGTATTCCCTTTTGCCCATCTACATGACTGATACTCGACTGGGCGGCGGGAATGCCTTCTAAACCAGGCTTATATTCGCACACCATCATGGCAACACCATTTGCTTTGTGAAATATCTGATCACGCTAACCTACCAAAAATTATCCTTGCTATCACAGAGAGCGATGTCTAGCGACAAGGCGTTCCGCCAACGACCAACAATTCTTTACGAAAATGTTGAAAAGCTGTCATAGCAGGTACTTAGGTGGTGTCAACCAGAACATCTGACTACTACCCAAAGGAGAACCTATTTCTGGTAGTTTTATTCCGATCATACCTGCTTTTTTCAGGACAATATGCTCTTTGGCTTCACCCCAGAGAAGAATTTCTGTCCAAGTTGATAAACAAGGCTCATGTCCTACTAGGGCTAATCGGGTTTGAGGCACAAAGTTTCTTGGCTCAAACCATTCTTTGAGCCAATTTTGAATACTCCCTTCAAAAGTTAAATGATGAGATTCTTCTAGTTGAAAACTGAGTCCAGCCGCTAGGAGAATTTCTGCTGTTTGTCGAGCGCGGACAAAGGGACTGGTGAGAATTAAATCAAAATGCAATCCCAATTTTACCAAACGTTGGGCTACTTTTTCTGTCTTTTGTCTACCCTCTTTTGTTAACTGACGTTCTTCATCTTTTAGCCCCGGTTGGTGTTCTTCAGCAATACCATGACGAATAAGATACAGTTCCATAGTTTAAGTGCTGAGTTCAAATCACTCACTAATCATTTTTAAACTACGATATATCATTTGCAAAATGCTTTCGACCTGCTACGGACTTTTTATTACTGACTCGAATTACAGTTATTTACTTAGTATTCAAAATTTATTACTTGGCATTTATTCTCAGCCAGTACTGATTATAGGGTTCTACCGCTTCCCTTATGGTAAACAATATTAATTTAATTTTTGTAAGTACTAAATACCATTTTGTATAAAAGTAACGGTAAATCATAACAGTTTTGTTACTACTGAGACTGTAACGATTTACGTTAAAATTGGGTGTTACAGCATATTTCAGGGAAATGAGGTACAAATTTTAGGAACAAAAGCTTATGCTAAGAGACTTTGAAGCCTGTTCCCTGTTAAGAGTTCCCTGTTAAGAGTTCCCTGTTCCCTGCTGTATACAGATTTGATTACAGCAATACTTTCGCCCTGGAAAACTAAGAATAATATTTTGATTGCTCTATGTCCAATTCTAGTAAAACACAAACTATTTGTAATGAATGTGCCTTCCTTGTTCAAGTAGAAGACTCGATAGAATGCATTCATCCTGATGAATATGGTGTAAATTGCGCTAATGTTAAATTTTGTAGTTCTTTTCAACCAGCTATAGAAATTGATAGCCCTTGTGTGACTTTTGGTAATGATGATGTCAGAAATTAGTCAACATAAACATTTCCTGTTAAACCTTTGCCAAATCTCCCAAAAAAATAAGAACCACCATAAAGATGCCATTCCAAATTATTGAGTATTTCAACGGCATTGGCTGGTGTGATTATTGGCTCAATTTTTTCAGTGATTATTCCTCGATACCATCTTCCCGACTGCGATAAATGCTCATACTCAACAAAATAGTGTAACCAGAGACGCTGACAAAATAGACATTTTTCAAGAGAAACTTCACCAAATCTGCCACTTTGATCATCAATTCCTACCCATTGGGTTGTAAATTTCCCCAATCTGATTTGTTCAGGATTCATACAGGTGCAAATTTGATTATTGTCATCCGATTTTTCCGGTTTTGCCGTCATATTGTGAACTACAGTAGTTGAACCTGTGGACTTATTCATAGAAACTAGGCATTGTATTGGAAATTGCTCCCATGACTAGGCAAAAATTTTATATTTATTTGTTTATCACTGCTTTTTGCTGATATAGCAATCCTAAATCATTTATGAACTCTAACTGTTCCCTGTTAAGAGTTCGCTGTTACCTTCTCTGCACCTTACTTTTCACGGTATCTCCGAAATGCTTACTAGACAAGGATTATAGCTAGACGAGTCCAAAGTAAGCTGTCTTGACGATTGGAGAAAATATCTCGACAGTTGGAGAAAATATCTCCGTATTTTCCACAAAATAACTCGGCACTCGGAGAAAATAACTCGACACTCCGAGAAAATATCTTGACGGTTGGAGAAAATATCTTGACGGTTGGAGAAAATATCTTGACACT
>DATGXQ010000617.1:0-5737 GCA_035298905.1 Nostocaceae cyanobacterium
CAAGACGCATAGCGGCTTCCCGCAGGGAAGGCCACCTGCGTGGGTTTGAAAACCTTGATTTTTCATTAGTCCGCGTAGGCGGACTTGGCCTGTATAGCCACGAATTCTATTCGTTAGGGCTTAAGTTTACACCTATGGGCACTGCCATGTCCTTACTAAAGTGAAGCTGTAACAATCTGTGGTGAGAAATTATGATTTAACTAATATCATCTACATCCACCCATTCATCATAGGATTCATCATAATCAACATAATGGATGAAATATTGATTACGTTTGATTTCTTTAATGATGGCTGTATACCAATCTTCTTCGTCATCGTCCCAAACTTTGACTTTTTGACCTACGGCATAGCCATTATCATCTGTTTGAGAATGATCAACTGTGCGGACATCATCGGCATCAACCCACTCGTTAGAGGATGAACCAGAACCAGGATAACTCACAAAGTATTCTTTGTCTTTGACTTTCTCAATAATGGCTTGATACCATTCTTCATCATCACTATCCCATACTTCTACTGCTTGCTTAATGGCATATTTACTACTATCAGATTTAACAGCAGATGAACTACTTGGACTATTTGCACTAACTTTTTGTTTTTCTTGTTCTATTTCTACCTTTACTAAACTATAAGCATCTAAAATTAATTTACGAGCTACAGTTTGGATTCCTGTATGTTCGTAATAATTGGTGGTTTGGTCTAAAACTGCGGCTACAAAGTCTAAATTGTCATCAGCAATTTGCATAAAACTGCCGAAACTACTAGCAATTGATTGCGGTGTAATTCCTGTTTTCGCTACTAAACCACCCATCCAACTTTGTACAGAGTTAAAACTCTGAGAAATAAAACCAACTTTATCAGTAGGAGTATTTCCTGGTAAGGAGTTGTTAACAGCTAAAAACACAGGATTTTGAGTAATTGCACTAAAATTAGCACCGCTAATAATTTGCTGAATTTTGGTGATAAAGTCTGGACCTAGTGGCAGAACTCCATCTATTGCCACTAAAGCAATCATCCTTAATAGGGATGCGTCTTGATAATTGGTAGCGAGGGAGTTAACAAATTCTTGGGGGTTTGGTTGGGGAATGCCGTTGAGTTTACAAAAAGCGATAATTTCAACGGCAATTTTTAATACTAAATCAATTGTTTGTGTGAGGTCGGCTTTAGGAGTAATGTTACCCAAAAAAGAAAGAAAGCTAATTTTTTCACTAACTTTATTAGCTAAAGCTGCTGTAGCCATTGCTGTATCGGCTTTATCAATGGTTTGATAAAGTTTGATGACAAATTGATAATTTTGTTGAGGGTCGTGATACAAAGCAGTAGCCCGATCGCGGATTTTTTGAATTACCTTGGCATCAGTCTCACCAGTTACAGCACGGACTGTATTGTCAAACCCGACTAAATTATTCCACTGACTGGGGGCTACAAAATCAATAGCTTTCAAAACTTTGACTGTAATGTTATCACCTGGTAACTCATCAATCAACTGAATAATTGACTTATCCATAAACACATCCTGAGTGTAGAAAATGTGATTGAGAAAACAATTAGAAGCAGGTAAGCAAACTTACACAATTGTCCTACCAGCAACTGTACTAACAGAAGCTTTAGCTACTGTCAACTAAACCATTACTTATCTTATTGAAGTTATCAGACTTAACCTAAAATTAACCTTTATTTCACTCACATCCAGTTAATAAATTTATAGCAGGGGTTATTTCTGAAGCAAATTGAGGGGTGTGACACTGCAATCAAGAATCATGAAGTTAAGGATAAAGTTAACAATGTACGTTGTAATTGAATGCTGATCGCCTGTGGTAAATTGGCGATCGCCTCTTTTTTTAATTATTACTAATTATTAAGTCTCCGTAATTTCTTTCACTAGACTAAGGCTAATGTACTAATGGGTATGTCAAAATAGGTGTGGTTCATTTTGCTCCTGATTGGCTAAATTAAATACCGCACTTGTATAAAATTGCCCTTATGGAGAACTTAGCCTGATGCTGCTGTGCCTAAGAATTGAGAATTTTGCTCTAATTGATGAACTAGAATTAGAGTTTGGCGCTGGATTAAATGTGTTAACCGGGGAAACCGGCGCGGGGAAGTCGATTATTTTAGATGCCATTGATGCGGTTTTGGGGGGAAAAGTCTCTAGTCGCGTGATTCGTACCGGCACAAGTCGGGCTATAGTAGAAGCTACTTTCGCTATTAATCCCCCTTTTGCGGCTTGGTTGAGTGAACAGGAAATTGATTTAATTGATGATCATTCGGTGATTATCAGCCGAGAAATCGCTGCTACAGCCAGTAATATTCGCAGCAGGTCGCGGGTAAATGGGGTATTGGTAAATCGGCAAATGATGGCAGGTTTACGCGATCGCTTGGTGGAAATTACTGCCCAAGGGCAAACTGTAAAAGTGGGACAATCTGCCCAAGTCCGAGACTGGTTAGATTTATATGGTGGTGAAACTTTATTACAACAACGGCAAAAAGTAGCCCTTGCTTACAGTCACTATCAACAAGCACACCAAGCTTTAGAAAAGCGTCGTACTTCGGAACGTGAACGTTTACAACAACTAGATTTACTCACTTATCAAGTACAGGAGTTAAGTGCAGCAAATTTAGATGATCCTCAAGAAATGGAACTGTTATTACAAGAAAGAGAACGACTCAATCATGTTGTAGATTTACAACAAATGAGTTACAAAATTTATCAAGCTTTATATCAAAATGAAGATGAAACTCTCTCCGCTTCCGATTTGTTAGGAGATAGTGAGATGACTTTAACTAATATGGTAGAATTTGACTCTCAACTCCAGCCGCTTTTGGAATTGGTGAGAGATGCACAAACTGCCGTTGCGGAAGTGGGAAGACAAATTAGTGCTTATGGAGAAGCATTAGAAGCAGATCCCCAAAGATTGGAAGAAGTAGACGAAAGAATCAGGGAATTAAAGCAGATTTGCCGCAAGTATGGGCCGACTTTAGGAGAAGCGATCGCCTATTATGAACGTATCCAAGGAGAATTAGACGAACTCAATAATAGTGAACAATTAATTGAAGCATTAGAAAAACAAGAACAAGTTTGTTTACAATATCTACTGCAAGTTAGTCAAGCATTAACCCAACTACGGCGGAAAACAGCTGCTAATTTAGAATCTCATTTAATCGCTGAACTCAAACCATTAGCGATGGATAAAGTCAAATTCCAAGTAGAAGTGACAGCCATTCCTCCCAGCGCCACAGGTGCAGATAAAATTACCTTTATGTTTAGTCCCAACCCCGGAGAACCATTGCAACCATTAACAGAAATTGCCTCTGGTGGGGAAATGAGCCGATTTTTACTAGCACTAAAAGCCTGTTTTACCCAAGATGATGCCGCAGCGACGATGGTATTTGATGAAATTGATGTCGGTGTATCAGGAAGAGTAGCCCAAGCCATAGCTGAGAAATTACACCAACTCAGTCATAGCCATCAAGTCTTGTGTGTCACCCATCAGCCGCTAGTTGCCGCAATGGCAGATAGACATTTCCGCGTAGATAAGCAGGTAATAAATCCTACTAAAGATAACAGGGTAGAACAGCGTACAGTGGTACGGGTGACGAGTTTAGATAACTTAACCACTCGTAGAGAAGAACTAGCGCAGTTAGCCGGTGGTAAATCTGCAAACGAAGCGATCGCCTTCGCTGAATCCTTATTACTCCAAGCAGCTAACCATCGTCAACAAGAAAAATAGTGAAGATGGTCACGGAAAATATAGCTATCTGTTGTGTGCAGAAATTGACGGATGCCGTGACCCTACGTTCTTTTTGTGGTCATTCTTTCAGACATACCATGAAAAGTCAAATTAATTTCTAGCAATTCTCCCAAATCTAGCAACAAATTTACAGCAGGGAACAGGGAACTCTTAACAGGGAACAGGAAAATTTTAGATTTTAGATTTTAGATTTTGGATTGAATAGAATTATGAGTCAGAAGCATTTTAGGTACTATATTTTGGCTTAAACAATCTAAAATCCACAATCCAAAATCCAAAATTGAAGCACCTCTTTAGCTGGAATCTGCTGTAAACCCCGGAATAGAGATTAAATCTAACTTTTTTAATTTTTAATTTTTAATTTTTATCCTTCATAAGCTTGAATTTCTACACCAGAAATTGAATAGTTAATTTCTCTAAATCCACTCACATCAACCAATTCTTTCATTTTTGTACTCAGATAAATCTGACCAAACTCTCCCTTATCTTGTGCCATTTTAGAAGCAAGATTTACAGGCATTCCCGCAATATCTTTACCACCCACAGGTAAATCGGAAATTAACACCTGTCCAAAATCAATACCAATTCGTACAGCAATATTTTCTCTTGCTAATTCTTGCCGCAGTGCTTGAGCAAAATTTAAAGCAGAACTACCCAAATCAAAAGTATAAATTCCTAAAGTGCCAATTACCTTAATTTCCTCACCTTGATTTTTAGTAATTAACTCACGGCTCACTTCTTTTAATTTAGCAGACATCAGCAAATTAGTAAATAGAGTAACTTCTTGATTTTCTATTTCCTGGCTATCTCGCTCAACTAAAACTACCACCTTATTTTGTAAATATTTATTTGTCAGATATTGAGCAAAATCTTGATTATGTAACTCATATTTATATTTAATTAAATCCGAGTAAAAAGCTTCAGAATAGGGAATTGGGTATTTGGGATTTGCAGGAGGCATCGGAGATAAAGTTTGCCCATCCAACACTCGAAAAATATAACCAATTGCTGTTTGATTATGATCTCGTTGAGCAATGGTAAAATTATGATTCAATGATAATCGCTCATAAAAGCCTTGACTAATGACTATTTCACCACCCTCAGTTTGATTTTCAGTAATTTCTTCAATTGTATCAGCCTCAATGCCATATAACCCACCATTGAGATAATAAAACTCACCAAAATGAGCGCCTAAACCAACTTGCACACGAGAATTTTGCTGAATTTCTTGTTGAATACTGAGCAAAGCTGATAATAAAATTTCCGCCTTAACTGATTCAGGAAAAAACATTTGAGTATTATCAGCAGCCCAAATTCCCACCCCTTCACCACCAAGCGCAATACCACAACCATAGATAATTTCTTTTGGCTGATTTATCAGTGCTAAAATTTCTAATAAGCCTAACTGCTGTGTCAGTCTAGTTAATCCCACAGAATCAGAAGATACACTATAACCCTTAACTTTATAAGGGGCTAATAAATTTTTAGCATCCGTTGAACTTTGGTTACTTTCTTGCCACTGAGAAATTAACTTTAATGGCAAAGTACCAATAATATCCTGAGTGATATCAAAGAGAGAAGGAGAAAATTTACCCTTGTGGAAATTGCTAATCATGCTCTTAGTAACTAGATAATAAATACTGACAGAGCAAGGAGTTTAAAAGATAAGTATAGGATATTATTAAACCGATAAATAATATTCTTTACATCACTTTTTGATTTGTTATGTACACATTCCTATTTGAGTTGTGAATTTATAGTAGTTAGCAAGTAAGAAGAATAAAAATTAAAAGTAGGGACACAGCACTAAAAATATTGTTGTCAAACCAAAATCTAATCTAGGTAAGGATTCAGAATCCAGAATCCAGAATCCAGAATAAGAGAGAATTGGAGAATCAAGCTAAATGATTTTGGACAAATATGACTAACCTCTATTCTTTGTATAATAACTACTCTGACTCCTGACTCCTGACTCCTGAATT
>DATGXQ010000618.1:0-4521 GCA_035298905.1 Nostocaceae cyanobacterium
CCCTCTTATGTCAGACTGGGGGAATAAGAAAGAAGAAAAAGTAGAGATTATCCAGAAGGGACATAAGCATGAAAATGATTCATGAAGTCAATAAGTTTAAGCAAAGTGTAATATAAACTAGGGAGTCTAAAAACAGATAGCCAAGGAGTAAGTAAGGAGAGAAATATAGAAGGTTGAATGATTAAACGTAAATTATTAAGTATACTTTTCCAACTGATATGAGGCTGCCAATGAGGATGTTGTTGAAAGTTGTCCATGACTGATGGAGAGTTAATAGGCTCAGATTGAGCCGCAAAATTTATAAAGGTTTCAGACTGTAAACTAATCATAGTGTAAGCAGTAAAAACAATCTCCCACCATCTTTGGATATTAGGATAATCAGTAAAGCGATAATCAGCCCAACCTAATTCATTTTTGATTTGTTTAAAGCCATATTCAATCCAAGTTCTTAATCCATAAATATTGCCAACTTCTTGAAGGATATCTCCTGGTAAATTAGTCATAATATAGGTGGTAGATACTTTGGGTAATTTATCTTTATCAGTAGTAGTTACCCAATATCTAATCTCCTCATTTTGCTCTCCAAGACTAATCTCCCTAATATAGCGAGTTTCTGTATTTCCATTAGTGAATTTTCTATCAAATTCTTGCCATTCAGTTGCTGCGTCCTGTTGATTATCTGGGATACAGAATTTATGATTACTACGAATTGCCAGGGCATATTGGAGATTATAGTCATTCAAAACTTGGCGGAATTTACTACTTTCTCCATAGAAACTATCTGCTAGAATCACCTGAAAATTCCATCCCTTGTTTCGCAATTCGCTAATTATTTCACCTGCCAATTCAGGTTTACTTTTATATTTATCTCCTGGGGCTAATTGCTGTTGGGGTTTATAGATTTTAAACAGTAATGGAAATGTGACTTCATCTACAATCCCATAAGCATTGACTGATACTATTCCTTGGTCAACTTTCCCCAAATTCCCAATATATTGCCTGGCTATATATTCCGTAGTTTTCCCTTTTCTTCTATCGCCTGTGTCATCAATTATTAATATGAATTTTTCGCCTTTTAAGGCGTTAGATAATATTTCTAACCTTCTGTTTTGAAATTCCTGGGTTGACCAAGGAGAGTTAGAGATAAAGTGATGTAGCGACTGTGCATTTTTTAATCCTGTTACTTTAGCTATTGCTGGTAATGTCTTTCTTTTCTCTTCTGAAATTATCCCCAACAGCAAATTTTTAAAACTCTCAAAACTTCTCACTTCTGGAAATATATCTTTGAAGGCTTCACAGTATTCATCTAGAAAACAAACTGTTTTTTTAGCTGTTCTTGGTAAAGTCATGGCTTTCCTCCTTCTGGTAAGGGTTTTAGCCTCTTACTTCTATTTTAGCTCCTCCCTTTGACACAAGAGGGATATCTAGATGGGGAAATTCTACTCATGTCACCTTTGCCACAAGGTACTTGAAGAATTTATTTAAGCAGTGGAACCCACTGTTAGCAATAAGTATTATTTAATACATATATTATATGTATAACCTGAATTACAGCATTCCGAGACTAAGAACAAATTAGCGGTGCGCGAATTAAACCGACTGTGATTTTATTGACAAGATAAATTTACTTTTTGTAATGTACAGGGGTTTAGTTGACGGGTAAATTACTAAGTATTATGGTAGTAATATCAGTTTAAAAATTTTCTACTTGCAAACAGTATGTTTATCATTGATGATGTTATTGCTGCGTTAGTTAGCAAAGCAGTAGATACAGTCTCAGATAAATTAGAACACAATGAAACTCGACTACGGCTGTTAAATAAATTTGAATTAAAACCAGATCAGCCACCTAATGATTTTGATGGAGTTTATGTTTATACCTTAATTGAGTACGGTGTAGGTAAACAAAAAGCTATTTTAAAGTTATTTAAAGAAGCAGAAATTAAAGAGGAATTTAATCAAGCATTTAGTCAAAATCGCAGTTTTAATTTACAAAAACTGAATAATTATATTGACAGTTCCGCTCTAGGTGATGAAATTAAACAGCAAAATATTGATTATCGTAAAGAATTAGCAGAATTTGCACGTTTATTTCTTGAAATTGCTAAACGAGCTAGAACAGCTACAGAGATTTTACAAGACCATAAACTAGATAACTTACAACGAAGTTTAAATCAACTTCGGGAAGACATTCACAATCTTAGTTTAGGAGAAGTTCAAAAGCAAATTCAATTAGCTCAAAATAATCAGCTATTATTACCAGGATCAGAGCTACCAAGAGAAACAGAATTATATCAAAAATTAAAAGCATGGTTTAATGCACTGGAACATAAATTTGAGAATGAGCCAGTTTTAGAAAAAGATTATTTTGAATTGATAATTAAGATTCGTAAACGTCGAGGCCATGACCGGATTTTTATTAGAGGAGTGGAAGCAGAAGCAGGGATTAATGATATTACTTTAGTAAAAAAGGCAATAGAATCTCACAAAGTCGATGAAGGTTGGATTGTTGCACCACGCAGGGTTAGTAAAGCAGCCAAAGAGGAAGTTAAAAAAGCAGGAAATAAACAGATATTTTGTTATACCTTTGATGAGTTAATTGAGTTTGATGCTAATTTTGATAGTTATTTTGAATGGTTAGAGGAAGAAGTTAAGAATAAGGGAATTGATAAATATTATGTTCCTCTAGCTTGTACTAAAGAAGAAATAGATCCAGAAAATAAGCGGCGTATAGGAATTAGCCATTATGGTAGAGAAGATGGATGGATTGAGCGTTATATTAATGAATGGTTAGATGATCCAGTTAAAGAACATTTATCAATTTTAGGGGAATTTGGCACAGGTAAAACTTGGTTTGCATTTCATTATGCTTGGGTAGCTTTACGAAAATATCATCAAGCAAAATTAGAAGGTTTACCGATTCCTCGTATTCCTTTAGTTATTCCTTTGAGAGATTATGCAAAAGCAGTGACAATTAAATCTCTATTTTCTGAATTCTTTTTCGATAAACATCGGATTGGTTTACCTAACTACGCAGCTTTTGAACAACTAAACCGCATGGGAAAATTATTATTAATTTTTGATGGTTTTGACGAAATGGCTGCACGGGTAGACCGTCAAGCAATGATTAATAATTTCTGGGAATTAGCGAAAGTAGTGGGAACGGAAGGGACAAAAGCAATTTTAACTTGTCGTACTGAACATTTCCCGGAAGCATTGGAAGGACGCAGACTGTTAAATGCGGAGTTGAAAGCTTCTACTGCCAATTTAACTGGAGAACCGCCACAATTTGAAGTTTTAGAGTTAGAAAAATTTGATGATGAACAAATTAAACAAGTGCTTGGTTTTAAAGCTAAATCAGAAACCGTTGAGACTGTAATTAGAAATGAAAAATTATTAGACTTGGCACGTCGTCCGGTGATGATTGATTTAATTATTGAAGCCTTACCGGATATTGAAGCTGGAAAACCTGTGGATATTTCCCGTGTTTATCTCTATGCAGTGCGTCACAAAATGGAACGAGATATTAAATCAGAACGCACTTTTACCTCAATGGCAGATAAACTATATTTTCTCTGTGAATTATCCTGGGCAATGCTTTCTACAGACAAAATGACTATAAACTATAAAGAGTTTCCAGACCAAATTCGTCGTTGTTTTGGAAAAGTTGTACAGGAACAAAAAAATTTAGACCATTGGCATTATGACATGATGGGGCAAACCATGTTAATTCGTAATGCTGACGGTGATTATTATCCTGCTCATCGGTCATTATTAGAGTTTTTTGTTGCCTATAAATTGGGGCGGGAATTAGGAATTTTAGCAGATGATTTTCAGGAAGTTGTAGAATTTCTTCCCTACGACCAAGGAACAATAAATCTCAATGAAACTTTTGGTAAAACCCTGTTAGCCAAAGCGGTTTTAGATTTGATGTCGCCGATGTTGTCAGCATCAGCTAATCAACGTTTATTAGAAGTAGTCAAAGCCACGAAAGGTAAAACCGAAGTAGAAGCAGGTTACTGTGGCAGTAATGCCGTAAATTTACTACTGAAACGTAGTCGCTTTGCTTTAGAAAGACAGGATTTGAGTCAAACGGTAATTAAAAATGTAGATTTTAGTCAGGCTAGTTTGTACAGTGTAAATTTAACTGATGCCAATTTAAAAGATTCAGTCTTTGCAACTGACTTGACTTCAGTTTATACAGTTGCCTTTAGCCCTGACGGTAAAGTGTTGGCTACAGGAGAAAGAGATAGCAGGGTTAGGCTGTGGAATCCTACTAGCGGCAAGGAGTTGTTAACCTTAGCGGGTCATAGCGGTTCGGTTAGGTCAGTAGCCTGGAGTGGAGATGGTCAGACTTTGGCTAGTGCTAGTGATGATAAAACCGTAAAACTGTGGGATGTGCGGACTGGTGACTGTGTGCGTACCCTCGAAGGTCATAGCAATTTGGTTAACTCAGTAGTCTGGAGTGGAGATGGTCAGACTTTGGCTAGTGCTAGTGGTGATAAAACCGTGAAACTATGG
>DATGXQ010000619.1:0-2196 GCA_035298905.1 Nostocaceae cyanobacterium
AATTCAGGAGTCAGGAGTCAGGAGTCAGAGTAGTTATTATACAAAGAATAGAGGTTAGTCATATTTGTCCAAAATCATTTAGCTTGATTCTCCAATTCTCTCTTATTCTGGATTCTGGATTCTGGATTCTGAATCCTTACCAATTTAAGATACAAAATTCTTGTATTAAAAATAAAATTACAACCTGTGACTCTTGACGATTCAAAAAATATACTATTTATTTTCTAACCCTTAAATTACAATGTATCTGGGATTTTAATCTTTAAATTATCTTTACTATAAATTCAAAATCAAAAAAATATTATTCCCGGAAAATCAAGGTATACACAGAAAATTAGATTGACCGGGAACTTGCATATTTAAGTATAGTCATGAGTAAAATGTTTAGATATTTTAAGTGTAGTCCTAAATTGCTGACATTAGGAAGTATGCAAAATCTTATTTCCTGTTGTCTTCTGCTTTGTGCGTAGGGGGGAAAACAAACAGGGAGCAGGAAACAAGAAACAGGTAAGCAGGATCAAGGGTAAATTACTTCTCCCCTACCTTTTACCTAATTCACTAATCGTAGTCTCAATATCTCAGGTAAGTATGCTTAATAAAGGTTTGTGGAAATTTTTCACCCATTCAATTACGGGTGTAGTTTTGTTAACATCTGTCAATTTGGCTTTACATTCGGTTAGCCTAGCGCAAACACCACCAGCACCAACAGCACCCGCCGCCAAAGTACCCACAGATTATGCTTTAGGTGGCGGCGATTTAATTCGCGTCAATGTGTTTGAAGTGCCAGAGTATACAGGTGAATATCAAATTCCCCCTGGTGGTTCAATTAACTTGCCGCTAATTGGTAGTGTACCCATTGCTGGGTTAACAACTGAGCAAGCTTCTGATGAAATTGCTAAAAGATATGCCCGCTTTTTAAAACGTCCTTTAATTTCTGTTAACCTCTTATCACCCCGTCCTATTAACGTGTTTGTGGCTGGTGAGGTGACACGTCCAGGGGCTTACACTTTGAGTTTACAAGGTGGTGCGGGTAATAATCCTGGTGTGCAGTATCCTACGGTCTTAGCCGCCTTAACTACTGCCCAAGGGGTGACACTAGCAGCAGATGTGACCCAAGTACAACTACGGCGGAAAATAGGAAGCAACGAGCAAGTTGTGGTTCTCAATTTAAAAGAACTGACCCAGACAGGAAGAATCCCCGAAGATATTACTTTACGGGATGGAGACACGGTAGTTGTTCCCACTGCAAAGGAATTTAATGTTGCAGAAGCACGGAATTTATTTTCAGCTAATTTTGCAGCCAGCCAAAGCGCACCTCGCACAGTAGCAGTGATTGGCCAAGTTAACCGTCCTGGTTCCTATTTAGTTACCCCTGGTAGTGGTGATGGACAAGGAGGAACACCTACGGGCAGTGGTTTACCAACTGTAATGCGATCGCTACAATTAGCTGGGGGAATCACATCACAAGCTGATATCCGTGGTATTAAACTACGCCGTCCCACTAGAAGCGGTTCCGAACAGGTAATCGATATCAACCTGTGGAAATTGTTAGAAACTGGTGATATCAATCAAGATGTGGTAGTGCAAGATGGGGATACCATTGTTGTACCTCAAGCATCGGAAATTAACCCAGCAGAAGCGACTCAATTAGCTACAACTACCCTATCACCAAGCAAAATTCAAGTCGGTGTAGTCGGGGAAGTGAAAAAACCAGGATTAACAGAATTACAACCTAATAGTTCCTTAAATCAAGCCTTACTGGCTGCGGGTGGCTTTAATGATGCTAGGGCTAGTAGTGGTGCTGTAGATTTAATTCGTCTTAACCCCAATGGTACGGTGACAAAGCGGGTAGTGAAAATTAACCTTGCTGATGGGATTAATGAGCAGACTAACCCGATCCTCCGCAATAATGATGTAGTAGTAGTTGACCGTTCTGGATTAGCCAAGTCTGGAGATACCCTGAACGTAGTGGCAGGTCCTTTGGGTATTATCTTCAACTTTCTCCGCTTCTTTGGCCTGTAGAGTTAAAAATCATCAAACTCAAGCATTCAATGGGGACATGGCATTGCCCATAGGTGTAAACTTAAGCCCTAACGAATAGAATTCGTGGCTATACAGGCCAAGTCCGCCTACGCGGACTAATGAAAAATCAAGGTTTTCAAACCCACGCAGGTGGGTTTTGCTTGTGTAGACGCG
>DATGXQ010000620.1:0-2567 GCA_035298905.1 Nostocaceae cyanobacterium
GCCCCCCTGCCCCCCTTGCCTTAATCTCCACATCCTTCTAGAACTGTATAGGGAAGTTTGGCTAATGACACCAGATACATTGATAACTCAAGAAAAAATTCTTTTGGACAATAGAGCTTTTATCACCGCAGAACAATTACCAATACCAGAATGGCCTTGTGTTGTCAGTGAAAGACCACAGCCAACCTTAACGGTGAAAGATGATGATTTATTCTTGGTAACTGACACTATGGGGAACTTTTCTGGTTGTTCTCTCCATGATGGAAATCCCAGTTTAGGGTTATTTTGCTGTGATACTCGATTTTTAAGTCGTTTAGAATTGCAAATTGCCGGACGATCGCCTACTCTGCTCAGTAGTACGGCTGATAAAGGTTTTGCTCTCTCGGTTTTATGTACTAACCCCAAAATTGATGAGCATTTAGCAGCTGATACTGTGGGTATTCGCCGCGAAATCGTCCTCAATGGTGCATTATTTGAAGAAATACAAGTCTCTAACTACAGCACTACTAGCATCAGCTTTGAGTTGAGTTTAAGTTTTGATGCAGATTTTGTCGATTTATTTGAAGTGCGCGGCTATCACCGGGAAAAACGCGGTCAGTTATTGCGGTTGGTAGAACCAAACCCAGAAGAGAAAATTACCTCAACTGATAGTAATGTACCTTCACATCAACCCCAGCGCCAAGAATCTCTGACTTTGGCTTATCAAGGTTTAGATGGTGTGGTGATGGAGTCGCGCATCCAGTTCCAGCATCGTCAACCAGACTATTTCCAAGGTTATACGGCTATTTGGCGGATTGAATTGGCTTCCCATCAAACCCAGAAGTTAGGTTATCGGTTAAATATGTTGACTAATAACCAGCCTACTTCTAGTGTGAATGCAGCTACTACTTTAGGACAGGCTAAAGCAGAGGAATTAGTAGAGGAGCAAAACTGGGTACAACAAATTACTCGGATTCGCGCTAATAAGGGTACTTTTAATCAAGTGATTGAAAGGGCTGAACAGGATATGTATTTATTGCGCCAGTCCTTTGGCCAGTATAAAACAGTTTCGGCTGGTGTGCCTTGGTTTTCCACTCTATTTGGGCGAGATTCAATTATTACTGCCTCTCAAACTCTGATGTTAAATCCACAAATTGCTAAGGAAACCTTGATGCTGTTAGCAGCCTATCAAGGGAAAGTGGATGATGAATGGCGGGAAGAAGAGCCGGGTAAAATTTTACACGAGTTACGTTTGGGAGAAATGGCGCGGTGTCAAGAAATTCCTCATACACCATACTATGGTACGGTGGATGCCACGCCCTTATGGTTGATGCTGTATGCTGAATACTATGCTTGGACTCATGACCAAGAAACCTTAGACCAACTTTGGCCTAATGTCCTAGCAGCAATGGATTGGATTGACCGGAATCTGCAAGCAACAGGCTATCTTAGTTATGCACGCAAATCTAAGCGGGGTCTAGTTAACCAAGGTTGGAAAGATTCTGGTGATTGTATTGTCAATCGTAAAGGTGAACTTGCCAACGGTTCGATCGCTTTGTGTGAAGTGCAAGCTTATGTCTATGCTGCTAAAACTCGCTTGGCGGAAATTGCTAGAACGAAAAAGCGTCTGGATTTGGCAGATAGATGGCAAGAGGAAGCAAATAAATTAAAAGCCCGCTTTAACCGCGATTTTTGGGTCGAAGATTTAGATTTTTGTGCTTTAGCCCTAGATGGAGAAGGTAAGCAGGTAGATGGGATTACCTCTAACCCTGGCCAATGTTTAAATCTAGGTATTTTCACACCAGAAAAAGCCTATTGTGTAGCGGAAAGACTACGCGCCCCAGATATGTTTAATGGTTGGGGGATTCGCACTTTAAGCAGTTTGTCCCCTGCTTATAATCCTATGGGCTATCATACTGGTTCAGTTTGGCCTCATGATAATTCTCTCATTGCCATCGGATTGCGATCGCTCGGTTTAGTTGAGCAAGCCCTAGAAATTTTCCAAGGTTTACTTGATATGACAACTTACCAGTCCTATCAACGTCCACCAGAACTGTTTTGCGGTTATGAAATGAACAGTGTTAACTCTCCTGTTCAATATCCTGTCGCTTGCACTCCCCAAGCTTGGGCTACTGGTAGCATTTTTCAGTTAGTGCAAATGTTGGTAAATCTGGTTCCCGATGCCCCTAATAACTGTTTGCGAATCATTGACCCAACTTTACCAGAGTCAATCAATCACCTGTCAATACACAATATCCGTGTTGGACAAACGGTTCTTGATTTAGAATTTGAACGTTCTGGCAGCACTACCGCCTGTCGTGTAGCCAAAAAACGCGGCAATCTCCGGGTAGTCATTGAAGCTTAATCTAGATAGTTTAGGGGCAGGTTAATAAAGCTACAGCCCCTAATCCGCATCCCTGTTTTTAATTTTTAATTTTTAATTTTTAAGTAAGGATTCAGAATCCAGAATCCAGAATTCAGAATAAGAGAGAATTGGAGAATCAAGCTAAATGATTTTGGCCAAATATGACTAATCTCTATTCTTTGTATAATAACTACTCTGACTCCTGACTCCTGACTCCTGAATT
>DATGXQ010000621.1:0-3690 GCA_035298905.1 Nostocaceae cyanobacterium
AGCGATCGCCTATGAAATTCGGGCTGGTCGTGGTATAAATCCAGATGGTAGTGCTGGTGGTTCTTTTGTTTATTTGGACTTGCGACACATGGGGAAAGAAAAAATCATGAGTCGCGTTCCCTTCTGTTGGGAAGAAGCACACCGTCTAGTGGGAGTTGACGCTGTTACCCAACCAATGCCAGTCCGTCCCACAATTCATTATTGCATGGGTGGTATTCCTGTTAATACTGATGGACAAGTCCGCAGTGGTGTCAATGATTTAGTGGAAGGATTTTTTGCAGCCGGTGAGACAGCATGTGTATCTGTACATGGTGCAAATCGTTTGGGTAGTAACTCTTTGTTAGAATGCGTAGTTTATGGACGCAGAACCGGCGCGAGTATTGCTAGATATGTGCAAAATCGTAAACTACCAAATCTAGATGAACAACGCTATATTCAAGAAGCAAAACAACAAATTCAAGCTTTAATAGAACAACCTGGAAAATATCGCATTAACCAAATTCGCCAAGAATTTCAAGACACCATGACTGAATATTGTGGAGTATTCCGCACAGCAGAATTAATGCAGCAAGGTTGGGAAAAACTGCAAGCATTACAGCAGCAATACTCAGAAATTTATTTAGATGATAAAGGTATTTGCTGGAATACAGAATTAGTTGAAGCTTTAGAATTGCGGAGTTTAATGGTAGTTGGTCAAACTATTTTGGCATCAGCATTAAATCGCCAAGAAAGTCGCGGCGCACATTTCCGGGAAGATTTTTCCCAAAGAGATGACAGTAATTTTCTAAAACATACGATGGCTTATTATTCACCTGCGGGAATTGATATCCAATATATGCCTGTGGTGATTAATATGTTTGAACCGCAAGAGAGGAAGTATTGAGGAATTAAAAATTAAAAATTAAAAATTAAAAATTAAAAAGGGGATGATATAAAGTAAGGAGCAAGAATACACTCTCATAAAAAATGAAGTATAAGGTCAGATATGGCGAATTTGTCCTTATACTTCATAATGTTTTCTATTCAGTTCACGCCAAATTATCAATAACTAAAAAAATCAATTCGATTATGATTTATGTGATTTTGAGAGTTTGGTTAATGGTTAAGGTAGGCAGTTCTGGGCTAAATTCTGAATCAAAGCGCAAAATGGTAAGAAATGCCTACCCTACGTAGATTTTTAGCATGATTGTGAATTTATAAAAAATTTGCTGACAAGCAATCATGCAGAATAAATTACATAACTTCTTTCCCTGTTCCCCGTTCCCTGTTCCCTCTCTCCATGTAGGAATTTAATTTTGCACGACTACTTATATGAAATTAGTTTGACTGTGGTTAGGGTATATGCAGTAAGGATGATAAAATCTAAAACTTAAAATCGTAAATCACAATGACAAACTTAACACCTAATTCAAGTTTTAGTGTCACACTACGTTTGCAGATTCCCAACCGCGTGGGGATGTTGGCATCTGTTACACAGGCGATCGCTGCTAATGGTGGTAATCTGGGGCAAATTGATTTAATTGAACAAACTCGTCACCAATCCATCCGTGATATTACTGTAGATGCGGCTAGTACAGAACATGCTGAAACTATAGTCCAAGCGGTGAAAGCCTTACCAGACATTAAAACTATCAATGTCTATGACCGCACTTTTAATTTACATCGTGGTGGTAAAATTAGTATTGCCAGTAGAATACCCCTCAAAAGTGTCTCTGATTTAGCGATGGCTTACACTCCAGGGGTGGGACGCATTTGTAAAGCGATCGCGCAAAATCCAGATGAAGTTTATCAACTGACAATTAAACGCAATACTGTAGCGATCGTTACTGATGGCAGTGCGGTTTTAGGACTGGGAAATCTTGGCCCGACTGCGGCTTTACCAGTGATGGAAGGTAAAGCTATGCTGTTTAAAGAATTTGCGGGTATTGATGCTTTCCCCATCTGTCTAGATACTCAAGATACAGATGAGATTGTCAAAGCAGTAAAAAATATTGCTCCCGTGTTTGGTGGTGTAAACTTAGAAGATATTGCCGCACCCCGTTGTTTTGAAATTGAAACACGATTGCGACAAGAGTTAGATATACCCGTGTTTCATGATGACCAGCACGGAACAGCAATTGTCACTTTAGCCGCATTGTTTAACGCTTTGAGGCTTGTACATAAATCAATTGCAGACATTCGGATTGTAATTAATGGTGCTGGTGCTGCGGGAGTAGCGATCGCGCGTTTACTCCGCAAAGCCGGGGCAGAGAAAATCTGGATGTGCGATACTAAAGGGATTATTTCTACCAGTCGCACTGACTTAACAGAAGAGAAAAAGGAATTTGCCGTCAAAGCACAAGGAACTTTAGCTGGTGCGATGCAAGGTGCAGATGTATTTATTGGGGTGAGTGTTCCTGGCGTTTTAACCCCAGAAATGGTGCAATCTATGGCTAAAGATCCGATCGTCTTTGCGATGGCTAACCCTATACCCGAAATTCAACCAGAACTAATACAGAAAAGTGCCGCAGTTATTGCTACAGGCCGCAGTGATTATCCTAACCAAATTAATAACGTTTTAGCTTTTCCTGGCGTATTTCGTGGTGCTTTAGATTGTCGCGCCGAGACTATTACGACTACCATGTATTTAGAAGCCGCTAGTGCGATCGCCTCTTTAGTTAAACCTTCAGATTTAAGTCGGGAACATATTATTCCTTCAGTTTTTGATGAGAGAGTTGTGACTGCTGTAGCTGCTGCTGTTCAACGCGCAGCACGAGAAGAAGGCATTGCTAGAGGTTAATTAAATTTAATTATTTTACAGGGATGTTAAGGTACATTCCTGTAAAAATTTGATACAGCAGGGAACAGGGAACAGGGAACGGGGAACAGAGTTGAAAGTCTCTTAGCATAAGGCTTTTTTCCTAAAGTTTGTACCTCATTTACCTAAAACATGCTGTAATTATGTAATCCATTTAAGAAAATGGTATTAAAATAACCATAAAATCTCAATATATAATATAGCTAATTCACCTTTAGCAACTACACCAATGCATACAAAAATTTTTGCTATTGCTCTAACAACGGCATTAACTCTATTAACCACTAGCGGATCTAACACTAAAGCACAACTTCCTTTATCTAACACCACTAATCAATCAAATTTATTAGCTGCTAACCCAATTTATCAAGTTAAAAATACCTCTGGACAAGCGGAAATAGCATTAGCCAAACACCTGAGTAAGATTAATGCTAAAATGTATGGTGCTTTTTGGTGTCCTCATTGTGGTCATCAAAAAGAGTTGTTTGGTAAACAAGCTGTGGTTTATCTTAAATATTTTGAATGTGATGCTAGAGGAACGAATCCACAAACTGAGTTATGTAAAAAAGCTGGAGTGAGAGCTTTTCCCACTTGGGAAATTAATGGGAAAAAATATGAAGGTACATTCTCTTTAACGGATCTTGCTAAACTTTCAGGTTATAAAGGTCGGCGGGATTTTAAAAATTTAATTTAAAAAGCTAGTTGAGAAATTAAATTTTATCGTAAGGATTCAGAATCCAGAATGAATAAAACCGCCAGCTATTGGGGTGATGCTTTCCACAACACAGCGAACGGAGAAATTCTTGATTTGACAAGCATTCTGATTCCTGAACGGCAGTTGCTCCACTTGGGGAAACCCCAAGACCGCACTGCCTCCTCCTGACTCCTGAATT
>DATGXQ010000622.1:0-8373 GCA_035298905.1 Nostocaceae cyanobacterium
TCATCCTACCGTCAATTACTAAAGACACTCTCCAGCAAATTTGTCACCATGTCAAATATCGCAAGTTAGTTTATGACGACTGGCAAATGGTTAACAAACAGGGTCGCGGTTTAGGTATCAATGCTTTATTTTACGGTAGTAGTGGCTTAGGTAAAACCACCGCCGCCGAAATTATCGCCAAAGAATTAGACCTAGACCTCTATCGAGTTGACCTGAGTGCTGTAGTCAGTAAATATGTAGGTGAAACTGAAAAAAACCTCTCCCAAATTTTTGATGCCGCAGAATCCGGGAGTGTAGTTTTGCTGTTTGATGAAGCCGATGCCTTGTTTGGCAAACGTTCTGAAGTCAAAGACTCCAAAGACCGCTACGCAAACATGGAGGTTAGTTACCTATTGCAAAGAATGGAAGCCTACCGGGGCTTATCAATTCTCACCACCAATAAAGAAGATGATATGGATGGGGCTTTCCGCCGCAGATTACGCTTTATTGTGGAATTTCCCTTTCCCAAAATACCAGAACGCATGGAACTATGGCGGCGGGCTTTTCCACCCCAAATGCCTACTGAGGGTTTAGATTTTGAGAAATTAGCCCAACTCAATGCCACCGGTGCAAACATTCGCAGTATTGCCCTCCATGCCGCATTTATTGCCGCAGCCGCAGGAGAACCATTAAAAATGACTCACATGTTACAGGCTACCCGTCAGGAAATGACAAAGTTGGGTAAGTCTTTAACAGCCGCAGATATTGAAGATTGGGTGTAGGGGAGAGGGGGGACACGGAGAGGGGAGAGGTGGATGAGGGAGATGAGGAGAAATTGTCCACAGTAATTTCCACATCAGAACTCGGCACTTCGAGAAAATTACTCGGCACTTCGAGAAAATTAATCAAAAAAAGGCGCTTGTTATGAGTAATGATGTTGCAATTGCCACTGTTACGGCTACTTTAAAGTACATTTTAGAAGAGGGAGTGACTAGAAATGGTGGTGCAGTGGAAGTGACCACTCTTCCTCCTAATACTGAAGGGGAAGGAATTCCCAAATTAGGTGTAAATCTTTATCTCTACCGGATTACCCCTAATATGGCTATGGCTAACTCAGATTTGCGTCCCTTGCGTCCTAAAGGGGAGTTAATCAAAAAATTTCATAGTGCGCTAGATTTGCATTACCTGATTACTTTTTATGGTAATGATGCTAAATTAGAGGCGCAAAAACTCTCTGGTTTAGTGATTCGGACTTTAGCAGATAATCCCATTCTCACCCCAGAGTTGATTACTAGAGCTTTAGCCCTATCCACAGATCCAGATTTGGGGCGATCGGATCTCATGGAACAAACTGATAGAGTCAGAGTAACACCAAATTTCTTAACTAACGATGAGCTATCAAAAATTTGGTCAACTTTGGTACAAACACCATACCGTTTATGTCTAGCTTATCAAGCCAGCATGGTATTACTTGAAGGGACAAGACATGGTGAAGTACCTCTACCCTTGCGGGAACGTCGTTCTTATCTCATTCCTAATCAGCCTGTGATTGAACGTGTTTTATCTGATGCTGGACAATGGAAACCTATTTTGGCAAATAGCACTTTACTCATTCAAGGTAAGCAGTTAGCAGGAGTACAAACATGGGTGCAACTCGGTTCTCAAAAATTCTCACCCCAAAACGTCACAGATACGGAAGTAACACTATCTTTAGCAGAAATAAATCCCGAAGATTTACGAGCAGGGATTCAGAGTGTGCAGATTGTGCATTTTCAAGCAGACACTCCCGAACCTCTACCAGCTGTAGAGTCAAATGTAGTTGCTTTTGTCTTATGTCCTGCTATTGAATCTGTGGGAGTTGAGAATCTGCAAATGCAACGCAGAGGTACTAGAGATGGCCAGATTACCCTAGAGTTAAATATGCAGGTGGGGACAACTCAGCGAGTGCTATTGCTACTCAATGAAGTGCCAGGTGATTCTGGTGATGGGTCAGGTGCTTATATTTTTAAGGCAGAAAAGCGAACAACAGAGACGCGATCGCCTGTATTTTTATGCCAAAATGTGAAAGTAGGAACTTATTTAGTCAGAGTACAAGTTGATGGGGCAGCCAGTCAATTAAAAGTCGATAATAATCCTGAAAGTCCCACCTTTGATCAATACAACGAACCTCTATTAGTAATTGAGTAAAACTAAATGCTCAAAAATATCCAAGATGCTGTTTGGGGAATGGCGGCACGATTAGCTAGGGCAGCGTTCAAAGCTGAATTCGGAAATCATACCAAAGTCCCACAAACAGCAATAATACCAATTTAAAATTCAAAATTCAAAATTCAAAATTAAGAAATCCAGATGTAACAATGGTTTCTGATTTTGGATATGTTGCAGAATTTTAGAGAATTGGTATAATTCCTAATGCAAAATCATTTACACATCAAAGTCAATGATTTACAAGGATGAAAACTACTCATCAGCCTCCGTCAGCACCTTATTTTTTTAGGTAATTATTTTTGCTCACGTACCGATTTACTATTTTAATTAAATTGTTGCCACTTGACAAGATAAACAGGAACTTTCACCCAATAATTATTTTGATCAGGTACTTGAACTGTAATTACTTTTCTCACCCCTGGATCTGCTTCAATCCAAACATTATCACCTATATATCCTAAAGTATGTACACCATCCTGAGTTACTGCAATATCTCCTTTTTGGATTTTTGTATGATCCAATTCATTAATGCTATTAGCACTCATAAATACTTTGGTTTTATCTCGATAACCTTGGGCTAAAGCTTGAGCAGAAGTATCAAACCACCAAAGAGAAAATCCTTCTCTAATTAGTTTTGGGTTTAGGGAAATGAAACCATATTTTAAATTAGCATTGACTAAACCTTGTCTGACTAAACCTGAACAGTCAATCCCGACTCTATTTTCTCCTCCCCAAACATATTTAGTTCCATTAAAAGCTTGCATTTCTTGGACGTAATACTCTCTGAGGGTGTTTGTATCGGCTGCATTTCCAGGTAAAATCATAATTAGGCTAATTATGAATGTGAGCAATAAATAAGTGAAGCGAATAATTTTATATTGCCAGAATAACCATAATCCACCAAATAACAGCCAGAGAAATAATAAAACTGTGGCTAAACGTAAAATTCCATAGCTGATAGGATAAAACAGTAAAATAATCAAGAAAAACCAAGACCAACTCCATAAATGTAATAAATAGCGACGCTTGATAATTTTTAATGTCATTTTGTTATCTCCCAAAACTGTTGGATTTTATTCAACAAAGTAGATTTTCTGGTTTTTGATGCGTCAGGTGAGGCATCCTATGCACTGAAACTTATACAAAAATCAAAAGTTAAATTTCGGCTAATTGATGAATTATTTCTCATCCCTATTCACCAGTCACTAATCACCAATCTGTTGTATCCTCAAAAAAGTTGTTTAGTTTTTAGTTTATGTCTGCATCTCAAAGATTACGGGAATTATTAGCGCGTCCAGAAATTATCATTATTCCTGGTGTTTATGACTGTCTGAGTGCTAAACTGGCTCAAAAGGTGGGTTTTGAAGTAGCAGCAACTAGCGGTTTTGGTATCGCTGCTTCGACTTTGGGTTTACCAGATTATGGCTTTTTGACTGCGACGGAAGTGCTTTATAGTGTAGGAAGGATTGCACAATCTATTAATATTCCTTTGATTGCAGATTTAGATACAGGTTATGGAAATGCTTTAAATGTGATGCGGACTGTTAAAGATGCGGTGAGATTGGGGTTAGCTGGGGTAATTTTGGAAGACCAGGAATGGCCGAAAAAGTGCGGACATTTTGAGGGGAAACGGGTAATTTCTGCTTTGGAACATGCGGGAAAGATTCGTGCTGCGGTGGATGCTAGGGGGGATAGTGGGTTGGTGATTATTGCGCGGACAGATGCACGGGGGGTTTTGGGTTTGGAAGAAGCGATCGCTCGTGGACAATTGTACATTAATGCGGGTGCAGATGTCTTGTTTGTGGAAGCACCGCAATCGGTGGAAGAGTTACAAATTATCGCTGCGGCTTTCCCCAATACTCCCTTAGTCGCTAACATTGTCGAAGGTGGGAAAACTCCCGAAATCTCCACCGCAGATTTACAAAAATTGGGTTTTAAGATTGTCTTCTTCCCCCTCACCACATTAATGGCTGCAACGGAAGTGATTAGTGCTAGTTTACAGCATCTTAAAACACAGGGAACAACCGCTAACTTTCCCGGTTTGATGAATTTTCGAGATTTTCAAGAATTAATCGGTGTTCCCCAATATCTGCAAATTGAAAAAAAGTATACTGGTGATTGGTGATTGGTGATTGGTGATTGGGTACTGGGTATTAATTCTTATTGACCCGATATCCCAATCTGTGTATTTTCCTGCTGACTTAATTACAAAATATAGCAATCCTAAATGAGATGTGAACAGTCCCAATACCCAATACCCAATACCCAATACCCCGCCTCCACGAGTCAATTCATAACTCAAATCGGATTCTTATATGGTTAATTCACCACCAATTTTAGAAACTATTCTCACCGATTCTTGGGTTGCCGTAACTTGGGAAGATTTTCTCACATTTGCAGATGACCCAATGTTAGTAAATGGTAGATTTTATTATGATGAAGGTTCTATGATGATTGAAATATCTCCGCTAGGTTCTGCCCACGGTCAAATTCATAGTATTACTGCCAATTTAATTATCTTATATGCCACAATCAAAAATATTACCATCAAAGGATTAATCAATACCAGTTTTAGGAAAATAGGAATTAGAGGCTGTCAGCCAGATATGGCTTTTTATATTGGCAATAATCTGAATTTACCTCCTCGCAATAATGCACCAGTTAATTTAGATAAAGTAGATCCACCCACTTTAGTCATAGAAATCGCCGCTTATTCCTTAGAAGATGACACAACCCGCAAACAGAAACTTTATCAAAGATTAGGAGTAGCAGAGTATTGGGTAATTGATGTGAATAAAAATCGAGTAATTGCCACTTGTTTAGATGCTCATACAACTATACCAATTCAAGAATCACAGGTTTTACCAGGCTTAAAGATTGAGTTAATTGAATTAGCTTTGCAAAAGTCGCAAACTGAAGATGATGGTGCAATTAATAGATGGTTATTGTCAAATTTTGGTCAGAATTAATTATAGTAGAATTCAGGAGTCAGGAGTCAGTAGCCAGAAGTTAGGAGACATTTTCGGGAATGAATGTAGAGACGTTCCATGGAACGTCTCTACAAAGGTTTTGATATTATGTAATATTATTTCCCTTTGACGATCGCCAATACATGTTGTATAAAGTGATCATCTAGCAGAATGCCATCGGGTGAGGTGGGGATGGAACCTTTAAGCGCTGGTGCAGTAGCCTTAGTTGGCTGGTTATTTGGTAAAATCATTGACTGGACAGCCGAAAAAGCCTTGGATGCTGGTGCATCAGGGGTATTACGGTTAATCAAAAGCAAGTTACCGACGGCTAAAGTAGCAAAGGTGGCTGCATTACCTCAAAGTGAGCGAGACGACATTTTAGAAGCTGAGTTAGTGCAAGAAGTGGAACAAGTAGCAGCAGAAAATCATGAACTGCGGACAGCTATAGAAGCATTTGGCAATTATTTTCAGCAAGTGGCAGAAAAGAATCCTGAAATTAAAGAAAAGTTTGCGGCTTATGTGCAAAATTGCCAAGGTTTAATTATTACAGGTGATAATAATACAATAGATAGTCCTACTATTATCCACGAAAATAAAGGAATCAATATTTCTGGTCGTGCCAAGATTGATAAACTAATTATTCAAAAAGATACTTGACTGGAGTCGTCTGGACGGGGTACGGACAAAGTTAAAACCCCAAATAATTTTAGTTTTCCTGGTACTCCTCACTTTGTCGGTCGAGAGAGAGAGTTAAACTTATTGCATGAGAAATTACAGACACCTGGTGCTGTGGCTATTTCCGCAGTTGCGGGGATGGGTGGAGTCGGGAAAACTGAATTAGCAATCAAATATATTAAACTGCATCAAGATAAATATCCCGGTGGTGTTTGTTGGTTTAATGCGCGAGAACAAAATTTAGCTGTGGAAGTCGTGCGCTTTGCTCAGTTATACATGAATTTGCAAGTCCCGCAGCAGAACTTCCGAGGAGAACAGTTAAGCTTAACGGAACAGGTGGCTTGGTGTTGGCAACATTGGCAACCAGCGCAAGGACTGGTATTAGTAATTTTAGATGATGTCACCGATTTAGAATTTTGTCGAGATTTGCTACCCCAAACAAACCGCTTTCGGGTGGTGATGACTACCAGATTACATCTTCATCCCGATGTTGAGGAAATACCTCTGGATGTGCTACCAGAGGACAAAGCATTAGAGTTATTGACACTTTTAGTCGGTGAGAAAGTGCAACGGGAAGCGGAAACAGCGAAAGAGTTGTGTGCTTGGTTGGGATATTTACCCTTGGGTTTAGAGTTGGTGGGGCGGTATTTAGCCAAGAAACCCCGATGGACTTTAGCGAAAATGTTAGAACGGCTCAAAGTTCAAAGTGTGGAAGATGAAGCGCTGAAACCGGAACTGTTCAAGACTTTGAGTACAGCCCAAAGGGGAGTTAAAGCGGCTTTTGAGTTAAGTTGGCTAGAACTTGCACCGATGACTCAGCGAGTAGGGGAATTGTTGAGTTTATTTGCTTTAAGTGTGTTTGCTTGGGAGTGGGTAGAAGCAGCGAGTAATTTACTGAGTTGGGCTGCTATTGATGTGGAAACAGCCAATGAGCAACTTTATGAGCGCCATTTAATTAATATTGGGGATGAGATAGGAGAGTATTGGCAAATACATCCTTTGATTCGGGAGTTTTTGGGGTTGAAGTTGCGGGAAAGGGAACAAGCGCAGGAGGTGAAAACGGCTTTTGCTGCTGTGTTTGTGGAGATTGCTAAAACGATTCCTAAGTCAATCACTCAAGAGGTTGTTAAGTCGGTAGAAAAGGCGATTCCGCATTTAGCGAGAGTTGCAGACAATATAATTGATGCCGTTAGTGATGAGAATTTAGTTTGGCTTTTTTGGGGTTTAGGAATATTTTATGAAGGAAAAGGATTTTATACACTAGCAGAACCTTGGCGTAAACAATGTGTATCAGTAGTAAAAAATCGCTTGGGAAAAGAGCATCCCGATGTTGCTACCAGTTATAACAATTTGGCAATGCTCTACTATTCTCAAGGTAAGTATACGGAAGCTGAACCACTTTATTTACAAGCCTTAAAACTGTTACAATCCCTACTTGGACAAAAACATCGTCATGTCGCCACCAGTTACAACAATCTAGCATTACTTTACCAATCTCAAGGCAAATACAAAGAAGCAGAACCTCTTTTAATTAAAGCATTAGAAATAAGAAAACACCTGCTAGGACTAGAACATCCAGATGTTGCTACCAGTTATAACAATTTGGCAGCATTATACATATCTCAAGGCAAATACAAGGAAGCAGAACCTCTTTTAGTTAAAGCATTCAATCTGTGGAAAAATCTACTAGGACAAGAACATCCTAATGTGGCCACCAGTTACAACAATCTAGCATTACTTTATAAATTTCAAGGCAAATACAAAGAAGCAGAACCTCTTTTAGTTAAAGCATTAAATCTGTGGGAAAATCTACTAGGACAAGAACATCCTAATGTAGCTACTGGTTATAACAATTTGGCATTACTCTACAATTATCAAGGTAAATATGAGCAAGCAGAGCCACTTTTAATTCAAGCATTAAATCTGTGGGAAAATCTGCTAGGACAAGAACATCCCGATGTTGCCACTAGTTACAACAGTTTGGCATTACTCTATTTTTCTCAAGGCAAGTATACAGAAGCTGAAGAACTTTATATCAAAGCGTTGCAAATGAGAGAACGCTTGCTAGGACAAGAACATCCCGATGTTGCTACCAATTATTACAACTTAGCAAGACTGTACAAATCTCAAGGTAAGTACACAGAAGCTGAAAAACTTTATATCAAAGCATTGCAAATGAGAGAACGCTTGCTAGGACAAGAACATCCCGATGTTGCTACCAGTTACAACGATTTGGCAAAACTCTACTATTCTCAAGGTAAGTATACGAAAACTGAAGAACTTTATATCAAAGCATTGCAAATGAGAGAATGTCTGCTAGGGCAAGAACATTCCGATGTCGCTTCCAGTTACAATAATTTAGCATCACTCTACTACTCTCAAGGCAGGTACACGGAAGCTGAACCACTTTTTGTTAAAGCTTTAGAAATTGCTGAACGCAGTTTAGGGGTAAATCATCCCAATACAATTATTATCCGTGACAATCTCCAACTGTTGCGCGAGATGTTGTAGAAAGTGGGGGGAGAGAAAGGAAAGCAGAGGG
>DATGXQ010000623.1:0-17657 GCA_035298905.1 Nostocaceae cyanobacterium
CAATAGGAATAGTAGGAGCATTTGTCGTAGTTTATGGTTCAGTAAATATTGCTTTAAAAAATTCTGATTAAGAGAAACATTTTCATCAACAACTAAAGTTCTCTATGCAGCTAGTTTTAAGTTTCAAATTACCAAAATCATACTGAGGCATGATGTTTTTTGATTTGTTATGATTTGTAGTGGAATGCTTGTGAGCAAATTCAAAACCTTTTCAGGGGGATATTTCACCTAAGAAATTTACTCCATAGCATTTAATTTTTAACCTGCCTTTCCAGAATAATTAATCTTAGAAAGTTGATAGTGTAGAGGCGCATCAAAGAATAATTTTTGAGCTATCAGAGTGCATGAATAACTACCAAAACTAACGCCTCGCTAAACAAATTCACAGATACAGTTAAGCGATGAATAGTCCGTTTGGTAAGTGGGCCAGCACCCTGAAAAAAAGTTCACTATTGCTGGTTCTTTCAATTTTGCTGCCAACATTTAGTTTTAGTAACTCTGTCATGGCAGCAGAAAGAATTTATGCTTCTTATTCCGCGTTGGAATTATCTATACCCGTGACTATTTTAGAAACTTATGCGAAAACGGGTATACTCAATGATGGTTGGGGATTTTATCAACAGTATTTCCCTGTAAGACAAACCCAAGAAATACGGGATATTTTACTCAAACCGATTAAAATTAGTCCCGTAATTGCCTCTCAATTGCTCAATACGCAACAGGGGGAATTTTTACTGCGGAGGTTGGCAGAGTTAATTAAAACTAAATCTAGTCAGTCAGATGCAGAATTAAAGGCTTTAAAATCAGCTTTAATTTTAGCTGCTGGGGAGCCAGAAGGATTAACTTTATTAAGTTTATTACGCAAATATCCTAATAATAGTATTCACATTGATTTAGCCCATAGCTTAGAAATAGCTGGAGAACTAGAGAGATTCATTCAGAAAAATCAAGAGGCGATCGCTCTAGTTACAGAGCAGTCAAATATGGAAGCTGCTAAAATTGCCCAAGAGGATCTGTCACAACTGCCAAATGTGCAAACTTCCGGTAAGTTTAGACAGCAGAAATATACAATCAATTTTTTTGATTCAACACGCGATCGCCTGTTAATTACAGATATTTATGTCCCCGATGTACCAAAACCCGCACCTGTAATTGTGGTGTCTCATGGTTTAGGTTTAGACAGCAGTAATTTTAGCTACTTAGCTACACATTTAGCCTCTCATGGTTTGGTAGTAGTTGTTCCTAACCATCCTGGTAGCGATACTAAACAATTACAATCATTTATCAATAGTAACAGTAGTGAATTAGCAGCACCAGCCGAATTTATAGACCGACCTTTAGATGTAAAATTTATTTTGAACCAACTAGAAAAAAGTAATCAGTCAGATAGGCGTTTTCACAATCGACTAAACTTAGAACAAGTTGGTGTCTTTGGTCAATCTTTTGGTGGGTACACTGCTTTAGCTTTAGCAGGTGCAAAGATTAATTTTGCACAGTTAGCCAAGGATTGCCAACCGCAAGCACTCCAAACTACTTGGAATATGTCTTTATTGTTGCAATGTCATGCTTTAGACTTACAAGCCCAAGAGTATGATTTGCGAGATGAAAGAGTCAAAGCTGCGATCGCTGTTAATCCAATTACCAGTTCTATTTTTAGCCAAGAGGGCTTAAATCAGGTGCAAACTCCGGTGATGATTGTTGGCAGTAGTGAAGATATGATTGCCCCAACTTTACATGAACAAATTTTACCTTTTTCTTGGTTTACTAATCCTGAAAAATATTTAGTGCTGTTAGTTGGGGGAACTCACTTTTCAACTATTGGCAATAGTAGCCCTAGCAGTCAACAGGTAGCGTTACCTCAAGAAATGGTTGGTGATGCCTCCCAAGCCAGATCCTACATGAATGCTTTGAGTTTATCCTTTTTTCAAACTTATGTAGCTCAAAACTCGAAGTATCTCCCTTATCTGAATGCTGCATATACCAAAAGTATTTCTAGTCAATCCCTGGGTTTAAGTCTAGTTCAATCCCTCAGCAGCCAAGAATTATTATCAATATCAGGTAATCACAACCAAGGAACTAAAGCTGTAAAAAAAACTTCCGACAATTGTGGTCAAAATTGGTTATTGGCTGCTGGGTATTTGCTTATTTTGGTTAAAAGGGTTTGGGGACTGGTGAAAGTTAAGATATAAGAATTCAGGAGTCAGGAATCAGTAGCCAGAATAGTTATCACTCAAAGAATATAGCAATCCGATCTGAGTTGTGAACTGACTTTTGGAAAAAGGGAACAGGGAACAGGGAACAGGGAACAGGTAGCGTTCATAAATGATTTAGGATTGCTATAGATATTAGTCATACTCTGCGAAAATCATTGAGCTTGATTCTCAAATTATCTTTAATTCTGAATGATAGATTCTGAATCCTTATCTCTTCAAGTCTCTCTAATTCTGAATTCTCAATTCTGAATCCTGAATACTTAGGTTAAGATGTAGGATAAGCTCATACAGCAGATTTCAGCTAAATGAGGTACAAATGTTAGGAACAAAGTCTGATGCTAAAAGACTTTCAACCTTCCTGTTAAGAGTTCCCTGTTCCCTGCTGTATCAATTCAAAATTCAAAATACTCATTAAGAAACTTAGATGTAACTTAGGTTTCAGGGTGGGAATCTGTTGCTAGATTTGGCCGAATTAGGATAAAATCTTCACCACACAATACACCTACACCCAATCTTTTTGACTGTGCAAGGTTTTCTCAATTTAAACAAACCATTTGGCTGGACTTCTCACGACTGCGTAGCGCGGGTACGGAAACTGCTGCGATTAAAACGAGTAGGACATGCAGGAACTTTAGATCCAGCAGCTACCGGAGTGTTACCTATTGCCTTGGGAAAAGCTACCCGATTATTACAATATCTGCCAGGACAAAAAGCCTATCATGGGACTGTGAGGCTGGGTGTATGTACAACTACAGACGATTTACAAGGAGAAATAATTACCTCTCAACCATGTCCTGAATTGAGTTTACAAGAAGTAAAAATCGCACTCAATCAATTTGTGGGCAAAATTGAGCAGATTCCCCCCAGTTATAGTGCCATTCAGGTACAAGGTAAACGGTTATATGATTTGGCACGTCAAGGGCAAATAGTCGAAGCACCAGTCAGAACAGTCGAAGTTTTCAAAATAGAGATTTTAGACTGGAGAGAAGGGGATTTTCCAGAATTGGATTTAGCGATCGCCTGTGGTACAGGAACATATATTCGCGCGATCGCTCGTGATTTAGGCGTAGCATTAAGTACAGTTGGGACATTGGCCGCCCTGACTCGAACTGAAAGTAGTGGTTTTTACTTAGAAAATAGTTTGACCTTATCTGAATTAGAAACACAAATATCAGCAGGAACATTTCAACCAGTTTCTTTGGATGTTCCTTTGGGGCATCTTCAAACTGTAAATTTACCAGAAATAACAGCGAAAAAATGGGTTCAAGGTCAACAAATTCAAGTAGATTTACATAGCGATAGTTTAGTGCGAGTTTATGACAATCTAGCCTGTTTTCTGGGAATTGGACAATTACAAAACCAGATTTTAAAACCTGTAACAGTATTAGAGAATTAACCAATTTTTTAGCGTAAATTTACTTAAGAAAATCTTATTGACAGCTACGTAATAAACTAATTAAATCATGCTTGACTCAAGACTGCTGATTTTTGTAGTCTAAAGCTAGGGTATTCAGCAAGATTAATGAAAGCCAAATTAAAACTATACAAAGAGCTTATTAATTATTGGTACAGTAGTTTTTTCTACACCCTAGCGTTACGTCCAGCACAAGTTGTAACTGTTACCGTACTTTCAACGTTATTGTTGTTTATTCCCCAATCGTGGATTGCTGGGCAAGCTTACCAAAGCTTCGATAGTATAATTAAATACGAATTACGTTTACAAACCTTGAGCGATCGCATTCTTTATTATGATGAACTATTAACGATGTCAGCAAGAATGAATGCTGCTACAGGTAACTCTATTTGGGAGAAACGATACAAATTTTTTGAACCCCAGTTAGATGCAGCCATCAAAGAATCGATGAGATTAGCACCCCAGGCTTATACAAATGAAGATACCAAAAAAACTGATGCTGCCAATCAACATTTAGTAGCAATAGAATATGAATCTTTTAATTTAGTTAAAACTGGTAACAAAAAAGCAGCACAAGAACTTTTATCTAGTCGTGAGTATGAAATTGAAAAACAGAAATATGCTGCTAGTGTTGCCCATAGAAATAATTTCATCTTGCAGCAACTTAATAAAAAAGTTGTTGAATATCGCCAGCGATTATATTGGGCAATTTGTATCTCTGTTCTGAGTTTAGTTATACTCATTCCCTCATGGTTTTTAGTTTTGCGCTTATTACACGAATACATCAAAGCCAAAGACAAAGCTCAAGCCGCCCTAGAACAAACCAATCAGGAATTAGAAATTAGAGTAGAGCATCGCACACAAGAATTAAAAGAAAAAAATAGCCAAATGCAGCATACTTTAAAGGAACTGCAACAAACTCAATTACAACTCATTCAAACAGAAAAAATGTCTTCCCTCAGTCACATGGTTGCTGGTATTGCCCATGAAATTAATAACCCCATCAACTTTGTAGGTGGTAATCTATTTTATCTCCAAGAATATACTCGTCAATTACTAAAGTTGATTCAACTTTATCAACAGCACTATCCTCATCCCCCAGAAGTAATTAAATTAGAACTCGAAGAAATGGATCTAGAGTTTTTATGTCAAGATTTTACTCAATTAATGAAATCTATGACCTTGGGAACAGAGAGAATTAAGGAAATAGTCTTAGCTCTTCGCAATTTTTCTCGCCTCGATGAAGCAGAACTCAAGAAAGTTGATATTCATGAAGGCATTGATAGCACTTTAATGATTTTACAACACCGTCTCAAGGCAACAGATCAGCGTACTGAGATCAGCATAACTAGACATTATGGTTGCTTGCCATTAGTACAGTGTTATCCCAGTCAAATTAATCAAGTTTTTATGAATATTCTAGTCAATGCAATCGATGCTTTGGAAGAGCATCACCACTGTACACGAAAAGAACGCAAATCCAAATCTCGCTATATTCAAATTTCCACTGAAGTGTTCGCTCAAAATACCATCAGAATTAGCATTAGTGACAACGGTAATGGTATTTCTGAAGAAATTCATTCCAAGTTATTTGACCCTTTTTTTACTACTAAACCTGTAGGTCAAGGTACAGGACTTGGGTTGTCCATAGCTTACCAGATTGTTGTAGATAAACATCATGGTCGGCTATATTACCACTCCACACCCGGAACAGGGACAGAATTTATTATTGAAATTCCCATCAGTCAAGGAAAATAACTTAACTACCACTTACAGCAGGTTTTAGGTAAATGAGGTACAAACTTTAGGAAAAAAGCCTTATGCTAAGAGACTTTCAACTCTGTTCCCCGTTCCCTGTTCCCTGTTCCCTGCTGTAACTAAATAAATATTTGAATAAAATTGCCATAACCATTAATAGAGATTATACTTATTTTCTTCATCAAGAATACACATAGCAAAATTTTAAAAAATGTTTAAAAAATTAATCTATCAGCTTCGCCAAAAGACATCTTTCTTCAAAGTATTTTTATTATCGCTTTTACTGTTTTCGTCTATTAGCTTAATTTCCAACTCTTTAGTAATTGGTCAATCTGCAACTTTACTTGATAAAATCCAAATTGTTAATGAAACAGTAATAGGTAAACCAGGTTTTTTCCGAGTTGGTAAATCAACTCAAAATCGTTGGTGGTTAATTGAGCCAGATAATAAACCCTTTTTTTACAAAGGTGTTACCTCAGTAAATTTTGGCTATCCTGCGGCTTATATACCCACTGTTGTGAAGAAATATGGCAAAGATCCATCTGTATTCCGTCAAGCAGCTTTTGAAAGGTTGCGAAGTTGGAATTTTAATGCTTTAGGTGCATGGACACCTCCAGAATTATGGGATCAAGGAATGCCCTATACAGTTATACTTGATTTTGCTAAAGTTAGCCCAAAAACACAATTAAAATCTGGGGACATAGGTTTATATTTACCAGATGTATTTGATTCTGAGTGGATTAAAGAAATTGATCTTAAAGCTAGAAAAGTAGTTTCACCTCTGCGTAATAGTAAATTATTGATCGGTTATTTTACTGATAATGAACTTTCTTGGGGAGATCCAGAAAGACCAGATTATAAAGATAAGTTAAATCCAGAATTATCAGTAATAGATCAAGGAGAAATTTCTTTATTGCAGATCAGTCTGAGTTTGGATGCTAAAAAACCTGCATATCAAGCAGCCTGGAATTTTGTACTTCAACAACATGGTAACAATATTCAACAGCTAGGAAGAGATTGGCAAATAGATATTGATTCCCGTGAAAAGATTCGAGATTTAACTAAGAAAAAACAGGCAATAGTTTCCAGAGAGTTTTTAAAGGATCATCGATTATTTTTAAAAGAGTTTGCTCGACGTTATTTTCTACTAACTGCGGCTACAATACATAGCTATGACCGTAATCATTTAATTTTGGGTTGTCGATTTGGTGCGCCACCTAGTAATGAGGTTTTCTCTGCTGTAAAAAGACCGTGGGTAGATGTGGTTTCTGCTAATAATTATCGCTATGAAATGTATGAAAGAATGGATATTTACTATCAAGCTACCCATTTACCGATACTTAATACAGAATTTAGTTGGGGACATGGAGTATTTTTTTATCGGCCATTAGCAAATGAACCACCAGAGGGGGTTACGTCCCTACAACGGATGGTGCAAAATGGTGAACAGTCATTAAAACGAGCGATCGCTCATCCGGCTTTAGTAGGCTATACTTGGTATCGTTGGGTAGACTTTCCCAGTTATAAACCACCAATTAGCTATGGTCTAGTTAATTTGCAAGATGAACCTTACCGACTACATACAGACTTGCTAACAAAGTTAAATGCACAAGCTGAAGCTATTGCTACAAACAATACCAATTCAAAATTCAAAATAGCCTTCGGCAAGGCTTCGCCAACAAAATTCAAAATTGGTCAAGTAGGGTTTATCAGGGTAGTCTGGTTTACATCTGTTGTCTTCTTTGAGAGAACTGGTATAACTTAACTAGAAATCTCACTCCCAAGTCGATACATCCCGCAACAAAGGTGGAATTTCCCCCTGTGATAAAGGAAACTCTAGGGTAGTTTCTCGATAACCTAAATAACCAGATTCAGTAAAAGATAACAGCATCCGCGCTAGTGCTAACCACACCTCAGACTCATATTCCCAATCTCGATTTCGTCCAGAATAACCAGCAATTGAACGTAGCGCCCAAAAAAAGGAATTTCTGACCACAGAACCACCTTTTTTAAATTCTGGTAAATCTTCATACTGAATAAATAAAACATTATTTTCAATTCTGGCACGCATATTAAATAAATTTAGATTTGCTCAAATTAAGGTGCATTAGCGACAGCTTAACGCACCTTGAACATCATCGGCTATATACTAGAGGTCAGACCCACACGAACGGTAAAACCAGGGCTATAGATCCGATTAACTCGCTCATATTGCTCACCAAGTAGATTTTCTAAATACACCACTAGCCCCAAATTATTAGTTAAAGGAACCCTGCCACTCATATCTATATTGACAAAAGATGGCGCAAAATCTGTATTTTTGTCACCGGGACGATTAAATAAAGCTCGACGTGAACCACTATTATAAGTTAAATACAAATTACCTTGCCAACCTGCATTTTGATAACTAATCCCAGTTTGCACTAAAGAGTAAGGAATTAAGCCTAATTGCAAACCCTTGTCAGTTCCCGTTTTAATTTCGGCATCTGTATAAGTGTAATTAACAAAAGTTGACCATTGCTGATTAACTCTTAACTGTAGTGCCGCTTCTAAACCGTTGGTATCTACTAAACCAATATTCTCCCATCTACCATTAATTACTCCTAAACGATTATCTAAACTACTACCAAAATATGTAAATTGTCCCAGTAAATTATCAGCCAGTTTGACATCAAATCCCGCAGTCCAAGCAGAACCTGTTTCTGGTTTTAAATTCGGGTTTGGTTCCCAAGCATGAACAGTGTCATAAACATATAATTGGTCTAAGCCTGGGTTACGCTGCGCCCCAGCCCAACTACCACGAAAAGCAACTGCTGGTGTAATACCATAACGAAAACCAAAACTCGGATTGAGATAATTACCAAACTGTCCATCAAAGTTTTGTCTGAGTCCTAAATCTACTTGAAAAGCATCACTCAATTTCCAGGTGTTGACTGCAAATAAAGCTGTGTTAAATACGCTGCGGTCTTCAGTTTCATTATTACCTATTCTGTTAGGACTGTTACTTAAGACATTACCATTTAAGTTAGTATTTCTTAAGTCTATACCCCAACGCAATTGATTATTTTGATTGAATTTCCAATCATGATCTATTCTTGCCGTTAGCTGTTGGCTATCTAAAATTCCTGTACGATAGTATTCTACACCTCCAAAAACTGTAGGCCCGTAGGTACTAAAATAATCTTGGTTATAACCGATGGTAGTTGTGAGATTAGATTTGCCATCATTATCAAATTTAGTCTGCCAAGAGAAACCAATATTTAAGCCATCATGGTCTAATCTGTCTCTTTGTAAGGGAAATCCAAAATAAACTAAACCCCGCCGACTGCTGAGTTTATTGA
This sequence comes from Nostocaceae cyanobacterium, assembly GCA_035298905.1. Lineage (GTDB taxonomy): Bacteria > Cyanobacteriota > Cyanobacteriia > Cyanobacteriales > Nostocaceae > DATGXB01. The sequence goes on from DATGXQ010000623.1 coordinate 8,727, forward strand.
TGTCAAAACTTACAGTGTTTTTGCTATTCAAATCTACGGCTACACTGCCATGATAGCTACTTGTGGCAGTATCAGCATTAAATAAAAATCCTTGGGAGTCACGGTTAGCTGCACCTACAGGTACGCGATAACGATTATCTACGAAATAGCGTTCAAAGCTAAAGTTATAGGTGACAGTATCCGATGAACCACCATAACTTACTTTTTGATTATTTAAACTTAAAGAGCCAAACTGTAGACTACTGGTTAATTTTGGCTTTTCATAACTTTGTTTAGTGATAATATTTACGATTCCTCCAAAGGAAGAACCGTATAAAGCAGTACTAGCACCGCTATATAATTCTACTCTTTCAATTGACTCAACAGGAATACTATTTAAGTCTGTTGCACCATGATAAGTATTAATGTCATTATTGATACGTCTACCATTAATTAAAAATACAGACTGATTGATTGATGCTCCCCGGTAATATGTACCTGTATGAATATCTGCGCCATAACCAACATCATTAATAGCAAAACCAGGCATTCTTTTTAAAACATCGGCAACACTAGCAGAACCCTGTTTTTGAATTTCTTCTTTTTGAATAATATAAGTTGGAGTAGATTCGGGTAGAGCGTCTTCTTTTCCTATAACTTCGATGAAAATATCTGCATCTTCACTATTATTGGTGTCAGTTTCTGGTTGTGCAGAAGGTTGATTATCTTGACTATTTTCACTGGGTAAAGAATCTTGAGTCAATAATTCAGCTTTGGTATAAGGTAATTCAATTTCACTCAAGCTGGGAATATCAGATTTGATTTCAGGTAATTTTTTAGCTACTGTATCAGATTTTTCTACTTCAGTTGCAATGCTAGGTAAAGTTATGAGTAAAGTGATCACCGCAGAGGGAAGCAAAACCAAACACTTATTCATTCTGTGATCTCACATTTAGTAAAGGGAGCTACTAAGTGTAAGTTTTACAGTTAGTAAAAATACTGTCAAAAGACAGGCTGTCATAGTTTGTAAAAACCAGAACTAGACCTAGCATTGTACTAATTAAAAATACAGCAGGGAACAGGGTTGAAAGTATCTTGGTAAGCGATCGTGCAAAATTAACTTCCTACGTGGAAGAGAGGGAACAGGGAACAGGGAACAGGGAACAGGAAAAGAATATGTGTAATTTATTCTGCCTAATTACTTATCTGGCTTTGTTCTTAAAATTTGTACCTCGTTTACCTGAAACCTGCTGTATTTTTGAATAAGAATACAAAATTAGTAGGACAATTAGCCCCACTAATTCCTAATTACTAAATTTAGATGTAAATTTATACCAACTCTCTAAATTTCCGCAACAGATCCAAAATCAGAAACCCTTGTTACACTGGACTTTCTTAATTTTGAATTTTGCATTTTGAATTTTGAATTGGTATTACTTCTTCCAGCCTTTGTCTGCTTGTGCTAGAACATAGGCGGCTACATCTTCAATTTGATTTGGCTTTAAACGAGCCTTGAAGGAAGGCATAGCACCTTTCCCGTTAGTTACTTGGGTAATGATTGCCTCTGCGGAGTACATATCAAACTTTTCTAAAGCTTCTTTTTGCAGATTTTTCGCAGCTTTAACTACATTTTTACCACCTGCATGACAAGAAGCGCAATTAGCACTGAATACTTTAGCACCACTGGCAATATCAGCTGCTAAAGCTGGACTGGTAAAAGCTAGGGTGAAGATTGTTAACCCTACCAGAATTACTGACAGAAATTTTCTCATTTTGTGTTCTCTCTGCAACAAAGGCGTTCGCAGCTTGTCTCCTCTCTAATTTTCCTGGCAGTGATTTCATCCGTCAAAAGACAAGTTGTCAAACTTGGAGTAATTGTAGATTGGGAAATAGCTATTACCAGTACCCAGAAACTTACAGTGTAAAGTTACAGCAGGGAACAGGGACCAGGGAACAGGGAACAGAGTTTAAAGTCTGTTAGCATCAAGCTTTGTTCTAAAAATTTGTACCTCATTTACCTGAAATCTGCTGTATGTAAATTCCATTTTGATTCGAGCAAAAACAAATTAATAATTAAAGCATGGTAGTAAAGGTAAGAAAAAGTATTAATTGAAATCACCTAATTACTACATTATTTAGCAGCTAAATCTTTAAGAGTTGCTTCGGTAACGCGACAGATGCGCCAATCTTCTAAGATGGTTGCTCCCATGCTGAGGTAAAATTTCTGGGCGGAAACATTCCAATCTAAAACACTCCATTCTAGCCGTCCGCAATCTCTCTCTACTGCGATTTGAGCTACCTGAGTTAAGAGTGCTTTACCAATTCCCTGGCGGCGAAATTCTGGCAAAACGAATAGGTCTTCTAAATAAATTCCTGGTTTGGTGAGAAAGGTAGAATAATTGTGGAAAAATAGCGCGAAACCCACAGCTTGCCCAGAAATTTCCGCCAACAGTGCTTCTATGTATTTTGTCTCACCAAATAGATGGTTTTGTAGTGCTTGGGCGTTACCAGTGACGGCATGTGATAATTTTTCATATTCTGCTAGTTGCTGAATTAAGTAAAATAGCACCTGATAATCATCTGGTTGGGCAAAGCGGATAGTTAAATCTTGATGGTCAGCCATTAGTCTTGAGTATTTAGTTGCTAGTTCATAGTTTACAGTCATCTGTGTAAGTTTCGTGACTAATGACTAATGACCAATGACTAAGAACTCAGACTAACCAACCTTTTAACCGTTTGGCGATATGAGGACGGCGTAATTTTCGCATGGCTTTACTTTGAATTTGCCGGACTCGTTCACGGGAGAGGTTGAACATGTTACCGACTTCTTCCAGGGTGCATGGTTCGCTGGTAGTTAAGCCATAGCGGAGGGAAATTACGTCTTTTTCGCGGGGTGTGAGTACGTCGCCGAGTACTTCCCAAATCTCCTGACGCATCATGTTTTCGTTCATTTTGGCTTCTGGAGATTGGTTATCTTCATCTTCCAGTAAGTCCATGAGTTCGGTATCTTCTTCTTTACCGACTCGGTGGTTGAGAGAGAGGGCTTGGCGGCGGAGTTGTTGTAGCTGGCGCAGTTGTTGGACAGTGATTTCTAAAGCCACTGCCATTTCTGCTTCTGAGGGATTACGCCCTAATTTTTGCTTGAGTTCCCGTTGAGCTTTTTTAAGTTTATTAAGTTTTTCAACGATATGGATGGGTAAGCGGATGGTGCGGGCATCATTAGCGATCGCTCTTGTGATTGCTTGTCTGATCCACCAGTAAGCGTAAGTGGAGAATTTGTAACCTTTGTCGGGATCAAATTTTTCTGTCGCTCGATTTAAACCCATCGCCCCTTCTTGAATTAAATCCAGAAAAGGTACTCCCCGATTTAAGTATCGTTTGGCAATGGATACCACTAACCGCAAATTTGAGCGAATCATTTTGCGCTTGGCTACCCGTCCCTGATACAAACGGCTTTCTAGCTGTTTTTCTGTCATGTCTAACTGGGCAGCAACTTGACTTTTGCTTGGATGCTGTCCTGATTCTGTATACAAGGAAGCTTGTATATCTTTGACTTCTTCCAAAAATCTGACTCTGCGTGCTAATTCCACCTCTTCATCAGGTTTGAGGAGGGGATAACGCGCCATTTCTTTGAAAAATGCCCCCACGGCATCATCATGCTCGGTTTTATTGTATCCCGAAGGACGAGCTGCCGCCATTTCATCACCATCTCGTTCTTCGGAATCCAAATTCTCCGCTATTGCAGATTGTTCAAAGACTACTGCTTCTAAACTATCAAGAGATGGTTCTTCTTGATCAGCAGCATTTTCCAGTATTTCCATTGTTCCCAATTCAGCAAGATTCATAGTTTCCTTTAGGGATGGTTGCTTTGTTTGGTACATAATTTAGTTTCAGCTGCTCGTTTGAGGCTTGGTAGTTTTCCCTAAGGGACAATACACCTGTTTAGTTTCCACAATTCAATCTTTTGATCTAAGCAATCAGCTTTCAGCTTGAGAAGGAACATTAGTGAATCAGTCAGTCTAAATGCTGAAAAATTAAATGTTTCCACAATTAAATGTTTCTACACTTTGTTGTATCACCTCAAATTAATAACACCAGCATTTTTAACCTCATGTACGGGTGGTTTTATCAACCTACCCCCGCAACTGACGGCTGACGGCTGAATGCTTATTGTTTAGGTGACAGTTAGATACACAACCTATACTTCTTTAATGTCCTTCGCACCCCATGACTATCTGTTCAGATATCAACAGACATATTCATCATTTTTTTCTTAATTAGCAAATATGTCAAACCCCCTCAAACTATCTCAACCTTAACAAATATAAAAACATGTTGGTAAATAACCCTCTTCTTTAATTTTCATGTATTTTTCTAAAGTTTCTTTAGGGTTAGGGGCTGGGATTGATTTCACAAATTAACATTTGGGGACTAGAGTTTGCATCCCTGAGCAAGTTAACTAAATGCTACAAATTACTAAAATCTTACCTTAAAATCCGGACAATCTTGATTTTGTAAAAAGCATCTCACATCTAAAAACTCTTGAATATCTATCAATGGACGGAAAAAGACTACGCCATATTTAGTAGATAAAATAACTTCTAAATGAATAGTACAGATACCTTTATTTGCAGAGTCAGCATCAAATATTTATTGCCCACAGATAGTAAATAAATTTGTCTAGTAGATTACATAATATAAAACTTATCAAGTATCATGGGTGTTGGCAGTATTGGCAAATACAGTTTGCTTGTAGAAAAACAACCAGTTAAACTTAAGTAAACTAAAACCATTTTGTCTGAGGATCAAAGTAAAATATCTATTGAAAAAGTCAAAAATGATGTATATTCACGAAGTAAATTTATCTGCGATGGCGTTAGCTGAACCAGGAGAGTCTTACCAGTCGAAAACAGATGTTTATCGATGGATTGAAGTACTAGCAGACTGTCCGACAGGTTCGGATTTATTGATCTACAGTGTGCCAGAACAGTTGGAAATTAAACCAGGAGACATTCTGAGTGTTCCTTGGAAAACGCAACAAATTGGTGCGATCGCTATTCGTTTATTGACACAACCCAATGTAGATATTCCCTTAGAAAAAATCCGCGAAGTGGAAGAGGTGGTAAGTAAAGGATTTTTTCCTGATGGTTACTGGGAATTACTCAATCGCATAGCCGCTTATTATTATACTCCATTAATCCAAGTAATTCGCGTAGCTTTACCACCAGGATTGTTGGGGCGATCGCAACGTCACCTCCGCTTAAAACCCGAAAATATTCCCAAAGGTGCAGAAGAGTTTCTGCGTTCTGGTGCAGCTAAAGAAATATTAAGAATTCTCCAATCTAAGGCTGATGGTGATTGTAGCTTTAAATACTTGCGAACTAAAGTTAAAGGTTTTGAATGGGCTAAGAAACAATTGCTAGATAGGGGTTGGGTAGAATCTTATTTAGGATTACCTAGACACTCACGCCCACAAACAAGACTAATGGTTACATTAGTTGATGATGGCAGATACTTAAATCTCAACAAAAGACAATTAGAAATCTTAAAAGTTTTGCGGGATCAAGGTGGCGAAGTGTGGCTAAATGAATTTTTAGAACTTTGTAAAACCACATCCTCTACGCTAAAACGCCTAGAACAACTCGGTTGTCTGGTAATTCAAGAAAGGGAAAAACTACGTAAAGAAGAAGGCCCAACAGTAGATGGGGATCAGGCGAAACCCTTGACAGAAGCCCAAAGTAGTGCTTTAGAAACAATTAACTCGTTAACCGGATTTGCAGAGGTTTTGTTACATGGTGTCACAGGTTCCGGGAAAACAGAGGTTTATTTACAAGCGATCGCACCTTTACTTAACCAAGGTAAATCAGCTTTAGTCTTAGTGCCAGAAATTGGACTCACACCGCAACTAACAGACCGTTTCCGCGCCAGATTTGGGGATAAAGTCAGCGTCTATCACAGCGCCTTGTCTGATGGTGAACGATACGACACTTGGAGACAAATGCTGACAGGTGAACCTCAAGTATTGATTGGGACGAGAAGCGCAATCTTCGCACCTTTACCTAATTTGGGTTTGATTATTTTAGATGAAGAACACGACAGCAGCTTTAAGCAAGATTCCCCCATTCCTACCTATCATGCCCGGACAGTCGCTCAGTGGCGAGCAGAATTAGTCAATTGTCCCATAATTTTAGGTTCTGCTACCCCCTCCCTAGAAAGTTGGGTCAGGGTTAACCCAGCAAGCAGAGGGGAGACACACAGAGGGGAGAGGGGAGAATCTACTTTGTCACCCCTCCCCGCATCAGAGCGTCCTCGTGTCTCTTCACACTATTTAAGTCTTCCTGAACGCATTAACTCCCGTCCCCTACCACCTGTAGAAATCGTAGACATGCGTCAAGAGTTACAGGAAGGGAATAAATCGATATTTAGTAGAACTCTACAAACCGCTTTACTGGAATTAAAAGCCAAAAACCAACAAGGAATTTTATTTATTCATCGTCGCGGACATAGCACCTTTGTCTCTTGTCGGAGTTGCGGTTATGTGCTGGAGTGTCCACACTGTGACGTATCCTTGTCTTATCACCACGAAAGAGAAGACGCAGCACAATTATTGCGCTGTCACTATTGTAACTATGGGCGATCGCATCCTTCCCATTGTCCTGAATGCAGTTCTCCTTATCTAAAATTCTTTGGGAGTGGGACTCAAAGAGTAGCACAGGAACTCAACCGCCAATTTCCCAATTTAACATTAATCCGCTTTGATAGTGATACAACCCGCACAAAAGGCTCACACCGTACCCTGATTAAACAATTTGTGGATAGAGAAGCAGATTTATTAGTCGGTACACAAATGTTAACCAAAGGTTTAGATTTACCCCAAGTTACCCTTGTGGGGATAGTAGCCGCCGACGGGTTATTACATTTATCTGACTATCGCGCTAATGAAAGAACTTTTCAAACTTTAACCCAAGTTGCTGGAAGAGCGGGAAGAGGTGAAGATCCGGGAAGAGTGATTTTACAAACATATACCCCAGAACATCCTGTTATTGAAGCAGTACAAAGACATAATTATCATGCTTTTTGCGGTGCAGAACTAGAGCAAAGAAAAGCACTCAATTATCCGCCTTATGGCAGGTTAATTTTATTACGCTTAAGTAGTCTTGATGCTGTGCAAGTACAAAATACAGCCCAAATCATTGCTACACTGTTAAATAGTAAAGAGGGATTTGAGATATTAGGGCCAGCCCCAGCCTCTATTTTACGGGTTGCCGATCGCTATCGCTGGCAAATTTTACTGAAATTTCCTCCACAGGCATTACCAAATTTACCTGATTGGGAAGAAGTGCGATCGCTTTGTCCCTCCGGTGTTAGTTTAACTATAGATGTAGACCCCATAAACATTATGTAATTAATCAAAATCATGGTTAAAAAAGTTGTAATTATTGGTGCTGGACCCAGTGGAGTTTTACTTGCTCATTATCTATTACGTCGCGGTGATCAATACCAAGTTGACATCTATGAAGGTCGTAGTGATCCCCGCATTGTTTCCTTTTCTCAAAGTCGCACCTTTCCCATCTCTTTAGGTGATAGAGGAATAAAAGTCTTACAGCAAATTCCCCAACTTGGAGAAGCAATTAAACCTGTAAGTACAGAAATCAAAGGAACCATTGTTCACAGAAAGAATGGTAAGACCCAAGCAACACAGCGACAAAAACCTCTCATCGCTCTGGACAGAAGCAATTTAGCCAAAGTTTTATTAGATAAATTAGTAGAAAATTATGATCAATCCCGTCTCAATATAAATTTTAACTGCCGATGTGTAAAAGTAGATTTTGCCGCAAAACAAGCTAAATTACATAAAATTAATGTTGATAACCCTACAGAAATAGAAACTGAATTTACTATTGATTATGACTTATTAATTGGTGCTGACGGAGCTAAGTCTGTAGTTAGAGAAAACTTGTCAAATCTAGATGAATTTGAATTTGAACAAGAATATGTAGTTAATGGTTATAAATCAATTTTTCTATCCAATCCAACAGCAATACCTGAAATTAATTTACAGAAAGGTAAACTACATACTTGGCGAATAGATGCTGGTGTAACAATACTGTTACTGTATCAACCAGATGGGAAAATGAATGGAGTAGTCCTTTTCCCCTATGCTAAAAACCCTATTGCTGAACTAAAGAATACAGAACAAGTCCTTAGATTTTTCCGGGACAACTTTCCAGAAGTTGGACAATTAATGTTAGAGTCTGAAGCTGAAGAGTTTGCCCAAAAACCAATATCTAGAATTACTACAGTCCGTTGTAATCGTTACCATCAAGGAGATAGTGTCTTATTAATTGGTGATGCTGCTCATTCTGTTTCAGCTTCTATTGCTCAAGGTTGTAATTCTGCATTAGAAGATGTTTTAGTGTTCAATCAATTATTAGATGAATACGCTGATAATTTAGAATTAGCCTTAGAACAATATAGTATCCGTCGTAAACCAGACGCTGATGCTCTCAGAGAGTTAAGTGATTATTCTTTCCCACTATCAAAGGGGTTATTTATTGAATTTCTCATTCGGCAATATTCAGCCAAATTTCTTAATAAACTATTTCCTCAAAAGTTCTCACCACCCTTGTTAGAAGTTGTATTTGAATCTACAATACCTTACCGGGAAGTTTATCGAAATTATCAAGGTTGGCTTAACAAGGTGAAAAAATCGAACGCTAAATATTTAATTAACTAACTAATTAATTAATTAATAGCTCTGCTGCTAAAACGCCGATTTTGCAAAATCACCTGGGTATGTACACGCACTATATAGGGACAGATGAAAAAACGTGGAAACAAGCACAGATAAGGATTACAGAGTTTTTGAAGCTCAAAAAGTGCAAAGTTTTTACTAGGAGGGGTTTAAAAACCCTGCATTTTGGTCTGACGAATAGGGAAATTTACGCTTAA
>DATGXQ010000624.1:0-3940 GCA_035298905.1 Nostocaceae cyanobacterium
GCTGGTGGTGTCCCTTGGGGGTTATCTGCTTTTAATGCTTCGGTACGGATGTTAAGTTTAGGCTTGTTGAGGGCTTTTTCAAATAATTCCTTAACTACCTCACTCCGGGTTTTGTTGGTGGTGGGGTCTACTATTTCCCCAGCTTTGTCTTTGTCTAGTAGGGTGTTGTCTAAGTCAGAGTCTACCCGTGTAAATTTGACGTTTTCATATTCCCGTTCTAGGAAGTTGATAAAGTGGGTGTCGATGAAGGAGTCCATAAACAGGACTTCCAAGCCTTGATTTTTGTGTAATTCTATGTATGTGGCTTGGCTGGCTTCGTCGGTGCTGTAGAAAACGCGGTTTTCGTGTTTTTCTTTGTTACGTTCTAAATATTCTTTTAGGGTGCTGTAAGATGCAGCGAGTCCGTTGTTTTCGGTATTTACCTCTTGCCAAAGGTCGCTTTCTTCGGTTTGGACTTCTACTTTGGGGGTGTCAGTAGGTTTGGCTGCTGAGTTAGCAGTGGTACGGAAAATAATAATATCTTCGACTTGCTTTTTAAATTTTTCGTCGTTGAGTACACCAAACTTAACGAATGTCCCCAGGTCTTTCCAAATACTGATGTATTGCTCTTTGCTGTCGCGGTATAGTTCTTTGAGGCGATCGCCTACTTTTTTAGCGATATATTCACCGATTTTTTTCACGGTGCGATCGCCTTGTAGCGCACTCCGGGAAACATTGAGAGGAATATCTGTACTATCGATTACCCCCCGCATTGGCATCAAAAACTGGGGAATAATTTCTTCACAGTTGTCGCTCACAAATACTTGGTTACAAAATAGCTTAATTTGCCCTTTAGTAACATCCACATCTGGGCGCATTTTGGGGAAGTACAAAATCCCATTGATAATAAATGGATAATCAGTATTTAGATGTACCCACAGTAAGGGTTCTTCTTGGAAAGGATAGAGATAGCGATAAAATTCTAAGTAATCTTCTTTAGTTAAACTACTGGGAGACTCCCGCCAAGGTGCTTTTTGTCTGTTTAATACTTCACCATCCAGCTTAATTGGCACTGGCATGAAGTCACAATAGGTCTTGACAAGATTTTTAATTCGTGCTGGTTCTAAATATTCTTCCTCATCTGGCATTAAGGTGAGGGTAATGGTAGTACCGATCGCACTACGAGCAGATTCTTCTAAAGTAAACTCTGGCGAACCATCACAAGTCCAGTGTACTGCCTGCGCCCCTTCTTTATAAGATAAAGTATCGATTTCTACTTTGGTAGCCACCATAAAGGAAGAGTAGAAACCTAAGCCGAAATGCCCGATAATTGGTTGATCTGCTTTACCTTCGTATTTTTGAATAAATTCCTCAGCACTAGAGAAAGCAACCTGGTTAATATATTTTTTTACTTCCTCTGCGGTCATGCCGATACCATTATCGGTAAGCGAAAGAGTCTTTTTATCTTTGTCAATAGCAATGGAAATTTCTGGTTCACCAATGTCACCATTGTATTCTCCCGCACGGGATACCATTTTTAGCTTTTGGATAGCATCCACAGCGTTAGATACCAATTCTCGCAAGAAGATTTGATGGTCAGAGTATAGTGACTTCTTGATAATCGGGAATATATTTTCAGTATGAATACTGATAGTTCCTTGTTCCAGCATGATTTGTAATTTATAAAAGTCTCTAAGTGAGGATTTTAATCGCTATTTGTCAGATAGGAACTCTTAATTAGTTCAGCAATTTCTAGATATGATAGATTCGGATTTCCCTACTGAACAATAGCACGGTTGTAACATCAATTGAAGCAACCTACATAATACTTATATGAAAATTCTATAGTTTATACCAAATCCGGGTTAGTTACCCCCCTTTCTTTATTAGTCCGCGCAGGCGGACTACCCTTCGGGAAGGCTTCTCTTCGAGACGCTACGCGAACGCCAACGTTTTGTTAGCCGTTCCGGTCGTTAGGGCAAAAGAGGAGTTTCAAATGAGGATTTAGTATTATTTACAATTTTATCTTGATTTTTAGTATTAAAATGAATTTTTGTGGTTGTAAATTTTACTGAATTAAACATTTTTTTGCTTCACTGTTTGGGGAAATATGACCGTGAACAACCCTGATAAAAGTAGTTTGTACGAGCAAGTCAAACAATTTTACTACTCAGTTATCCATTATGATTATGACCAGCCTATTATAATCAAGTTTTTACAGAAATACTGTAAACGTGATTGTAAGGTTTTAGATGTTGGTTGTGGTTATGGGAAAAAAACGATCGCTCTAGCAGCAGCAGGTTATCAAGTATTAGGTGTAGAAGTTAATCACCAGTTGGTTACAGCTAATCAGAAAAAGGGCATAAATTGTATATCTGTAGAAGAGTTTGAGCAACATACAGATAAGTTTGATGTGATTTTAATGTCTCACATAATTGAGCATTTTCATCCATATGATTTAAAAGACTTTATGGATTATTATCTAGATAAACTGGAGTTAGGAGGACATTTAATCATTGCTACTCCTTTATTAACTGAGTATTTTTATGATGATTTTGATCATATTAAACCCTACTTACCCGTTGGTATCTTGATGGTATTTGGTCAAAGTATCACTCAGGTACAATATTATTCTCGAAATAAGCTCAGTTTAACAGATTTAAAGTTTCGTCGGAGACATTTAAGATTTACTTTATTTAAGGGCAAATATATCAGAAATTGGACGACGAGATTTTATCAATTTGCCGAATTTATCAGTGGTTTGCTATGTCTAGCATCCTTTGGTTGGCTGGGAATAAAAGATGGTTGGGTAGGTATTTTTAAAAAGGTTTAATAACAATTCAAAATTCAAAATTCAAAAGTAACAATAGTTGCTGATTTTGGCTCTGTGGTTGAATTTTCGAGAATTGGTATAAGGTAGTGGCGTGGCCAACCTAAATTTGTGCATTGGTAGTGTGCGTTCCCTAACGCACCAAATTGTGATGATGCGTCGGGGGACGCATCCTACTATCAACTACCAGAATATGGTAATCCTCAATGAAAGATAAACAAATCCTATGCCCTCCATCAGTCAGTTCATGACTTAAATCCCATTGCTATATAACTATTCCGATGTGGAATCAAGCACTGTCACAGCCACCTGGGGAGTTAAGACTTTTACAAGTGTTTTTTTACTAAAAACTAAACCATTTTCACCCAGGTCAATCAAAATTGTGTCACCAGGAACAAAGGTGTTTTCTAATAATTTGGTAGCAATGGGGTTTTCTACTTCCCGTTGAATGGCTCTTTTTAAGGGACGAGCGCCATAAACTGGGTCATAACTGGCTTCTACTAGATAATCGCAAGCATTGGCTGATATTTCCAATGAAATTTTCTGCTCACGTAAGAGATTCTCTACCCGTTTAAGTTGAATCCGAATAATATGTCGCATTTCTCCACGACTGAGGGCATGGAAAATAATAATGTCATCTACTCGGTTAATAAATTCTGGACGGAAATGTTTTCTGAGGGCATCTGTTACCCGTTTTCGCATGGTTTCATATTGAGAATCATCACCGGAAACATCTAAAATATGCTCGCTACCGATGTTACTGGTCATGACAATTACGGTATTACGAAAGTCTACGGTACGTCCTTGGGAGTCGGTGATGCGTCCGTCATCGAGGACTTGTAACAAAATATTAAATACATCAGGGTGGGCTTTTTCTACTTCATCTAATAACACCACTGAGTAAGGATGACGGCGGATGGCTTCGGAAAGCTGACCCCCTTCTTCGTAGCCGATATACCCTGGAGGCGCACCCACAAGGCGAGAAACTGCATGTTTCTCCATATATTCGGACATATCCAGCCGGACTAGGGCATCGTCGGAGTCAAAGAGAAACTGCGCTAAAGCACGGGCTAGTTCTGTTTTCCCTACACCAGTGGGACCCATGAATAAAAATGAACCTATGGGGCGGGA
>DATGXQ010000625.1:0-2926 GCA_035298905.1 Nostocaceae cyanobacterium
CCGGAACTAGCAGAGATGGCGTACTTCAGATTATGCCAAATTTGAGCGTTTTGGGAGATTTGGCCATTGCTAGAAGCTGGAAATTGAGCCATAGTTTCTCATTCCTTATTTTTAACTTCCAGATTTACAGGGGGCAAGATGTGATTTACCTGTACCCCAAAAATTGTAAAGTACTGTTTTACCTCTTCTAAATTTAATGGTTCTGTAGCTGCAAATTCTGTGTCATTAGTCACTAAAACTCGCGCTACACTCAGGGGAATTTGCAAAAACAAATTGCTGGCCATAAAGGCTAAGGCCGCAAATAACAGTCCTAGACTGTGCCAAGGAGGTAGAAATTTGGCTACCTTGGCTAATAGGGGTACGACCTGATAGAGCTGCCATAGTATAGCAGTTAACAGCAAGGCTGCAATGAGAACAAAAAATTTATTTAATTTTCTTTTGATTAAACAGAGGATTTTCCTTTGCTGCTCAGTCAGTTGTTCTGGCTTGAGAGCTATTCCTAAAATAGCAAATATATAAAAAGGACGATGCAACTGCATCCAGACTAAAGGAAGAGTACCGATCGCCGCAACTAGCAGTAATTCTTGCCACACTGGGAATAGTGGCTCACCAATGGATAAACAAAATAGACATAAAGCCATAAAAAACGGCAATGTCACCAAGCCAGCGACATGCACCCACAAAATTGGCTCTGAGCGAAATGAAGACATAGATAAAGTTGTGAGTCCTAAGTTACGAGTATTGAACTAAACAAAATCTTAAACTCAATACTCGTGATTTGCACTCAGGACTCAACACCTGCTCCCTTTCACTATCTTGTCATGGTCAGAGTACGGCGTTTTGTCACCATTTGATAGGATTCGATGATATCACCTTCAGCCCAATCATGGAACTTATCGATACCTACACCGCATTCGTAACCGGCGTTGACTTCACGGGCATCTTCTTTCATCCGTTTGAGGGAATCTAGTACACCTTCATAGATGACTTTATTACCACGACGAACACGCAGTTTACAGTTACGCAGCAGTTTACCTGACTGGACATAACAACCTGCTACTGCGCCCTTGCCCACTGGGAAGACAGCTCGGACTTCGGTTTGTCCCAAGGGTTCTTCTACTAATTCTGGTTCTAGTAGCCCTTCTAGTGCGCCTTGGATGTCTTCTAGCAGTTTGTAGATGATGTTATATTCTCGGACATCTACTCCGGCTTCATCGGCGGCGTGTCTGGCTCCACTGGCATAGGTGGTGTTAAAGCCGATAATTACGGCGTTACTAGCAGCAGCGAGGTCGATATCTGTTTCGGTGATTTCTCCCGCAGCAGCTAATAGCATTCTGATTTGCACTTCGTTTTGAGGAATCTGCTTGAGGGAGCCGATAATGGCTTCCACAGAACCTTGTACGTCTGCTTTCAGAATCAGGTTGAGTTCTTTGAGTTCGCCTTCTTGGGCTTGAGCTGACAGGGTGGTGAGGGTAACTCTTCCCTGTAATAGACGGGATTGCCGTTGTTTGTCGGCGCGATCGGCGGCGATGGATCTGGCTTCTTTTTCGTTGGGGAAGACCTCGAACTCGTCACCGGCTGCGGGGACATCGCTTAAACCTAATACCTCGACGGCAAAGGATGGACTAGCTACTTCTACTCTCCGGCCGCGATCGTCCACCATGGCCCGGACTTTACCAAAGGCGGAACCGGCTACTAGCATATCGCCTACGCGCAAAGTTCCGTTTTGGATCAACAGGGTAGCAACTGCGCCCTTAGCTTTGTCTAAGTGAGCTTCAATGACTGTGCCTCTGGCGGGGCGATCGGGGTTAGCAGATAGTTCTGCGACTTCTGCCACCAACAGGATCATTTCTAAGAGGGTATCTAGGTTTTCTCCTCTGATCGCACTGACGGGAACCATAATGGTTTCGCCGCCCCATTCTTCTGCGGTTAGACCATATTGGGTCAGTTCTTGTTTTACCCGGTCTGGTTGGGCCCCTTCTTTATCAATCTTGTTGATTGCTACGACGATCGGCACGTTGGCAGCTTGGGCGTGGCTAATGGCTTCAATGGTTTGGGGGCGCACACCATCATCAGCAGCAACTACTAACACTGCGATATCTGTGACTCTGGCTCCCCGCGCCCGCATGGCTGTGAAGGCTTCGTGACCAGGGGTATCTAGGAAGACAATTTGCTGTGTCTTGCCCTCATGCTCCAAGTCTACGTGGTAAGCCCCAATATGCTGGGTAATCCCGCCTGCTTCTCCTGCGGCCACCTTGGTTTTGCGGATTGAGTCCAGGAGGGTGGTTTTCCCGTGGTCTACGTGACCCATGATTGTCACCACTGGCGGACGACGGTGGAGATTTTCTAGGTCTTCCAGGTCAATCATTTCGGTGACTTTGCGGGCTTCTGCTTCTGGTTCAGCAGTTTCAATTTCTACCCCTAGTTCTTGGCCAATTACGGTAATGGTGGGTATATCCAAATTTTGGGTGATACTCACCGCCATACCTTTGATAAACAGGATCTTGACTATTTCTGTATCTGCTACCACGAGGCCGTCAGCCAACTCTTGCACGGTCATTGGCCCAGTAATCACAAATTTTTCTGGACGCTCCCGCTTCTCTTCTACTTCTTGACGACGGTTTTGGTCGCGCTGATTACCACCCTTCTTGGGTTTGCTAGTGGGAGCTGCGGGACTAGCTGCGGTTGGTTGTTGTACAGGTTTAGCCGCTTTGGGCTTGGGAGGACGAGCGATCGACAAACTGACTTGGACGGTGGCGGGAATTTCTGGTAAATCTTCGTCCAGAAAATCTTCATCCAGTAAGTCTTCATCCAAGATAGGTTTAACCCGTTTGCCTTTAGGCCCGACTTTTGACTTTTCTTTAATTTCGTCAATGATTTCCTCTTCCTGCCATTTTTTCCCTGCTTTTGAGCGGGGTGGGGTGGG
>DATGXQ010000626.1:0-3580 GCA_035298905.1 Nostocaceae cyanobacterium
CAAAGCCTTTGAACAGATTAGGACTGGGAGTGTCTTCAAAACCGATGATTCTGTTGCCAACATTAAAAGTCTCTTTGACTATCATGTCAGCGTTGCCGGAAAAAAGAATTTGAAGTTAGTAACGTATGAAGCAGGCTCTCACATTGTCGGCATAGGAGAAGCCCAAAACAACGATCCATTAACCGAATTCTTGATTGCGATTAACCGTCATCCGGAAATGTCTAAAGTGTATCTCGAATTACTTAACGATTGGAAGCAAGCAGGAGGGACTCTATTCAACCACTTTAGTGATATAGGTGTGCCAAGTAAATATGGTAGTTGGGGAGCGTTGGAATATGTGAGTCAAAATGGTTCACCGAAATACAATGCCTTGATCGAATTCATTGATAAAAATCCTTGTTGGTGGAAAGGTTGTGCCAAAAACTCAGCTCAAAGTCAAACTAGAAAAAATGCATTCCTAATCTCTCCGAGTCAAATCAACGGGTTGGAGGCAAGCTAGCATTTCTTGATAGGGTAGTAAGTCAGTAATTCTGGGAAATTTTTACAATCTGCGCGACCATTTAGTTTCTTCAACAAAGTACGCTATTCTCGCCAAGCTCTCGCATACTTAAAACCAAAGCTTAGTTTTGACAGTTGATTATGATCAAATCCTTAGTACTAAACCTTTTTTAATAAATTTCGATATTAGTGAACAAGGCGAAAAATTCTAAAAAATAAAGGTCTAAATTCATGTCTGAAACACTGCGAATCTTATATGCGGCTGGGCCGGGAGATGTGATTGAAACCTATCATCATTGGGTCGCCGAACGAGACGATCCATCCCAAGTTTCAATTACTTATTCCAGTCAGTTCTATGATGTTTGTCGTGCTTTGGATGCACAAGGTTATGTGATTTCCTCAAGCGGGGAAAAGAAGTTCTTGCGTGATGAGCAGTTTACCCTCGAACATCGCCCAATTCCGTTTCGCTTTTCCTCAGGTTTGCTCTATCATTTTGGTCAGTTGTGGTATGGGTTGGGTTTGATTGTCTCCGCTATCCGTTCACGAATCAACGCCGTAGTGGTGGCGGATGGAAGCACGCACTGGTTTCTTTTGTCTTTACTCTCTGGAATGGGAGTGCGAGTCATCCCCTCTTTACACTGTGTCCTTTGGCGCAAGTACACCTCCCCAAGTACGGCTGAGAAATGGTTTTTAAACCTGAGTCGGAATTTGTTTGCCAATCAATGCACGGCTATCTTAACAGCTTCAGACGAAATTTCTGAGCAATTAGTCGAACTCACGGGTTCTCAGCATTTGCCCCTTGTTTTATTTCTCCCTACTTACCGTCGAACTGAATTTGCAGAAGTTAGCCAACCGGATGAAAATCGCTCACCATTTCGAGTATTGTTTGCAGGGCGGATTGAGTCCAACAAAGGCGTTTTCGACCTTCTAGAAATTGCGAAACGTTTCGCCCAAGAGGGGAGAAAAGATATTTCTTTTGATGTTTGCGGCACTGGTTCGGCGTTGGAGGAATTACGAAACGCTGCAAAGCAAGCGGGTGTTGATTCTCAGTTTGTTTGCCACGGTCACTGCAACAAATCACAAATGCGGGAAATGTTTAACCGGGCGCATGTTGTGATTGTACCGACAAAAACAGACTTTGTTGAAGGCTTCAATCAGGTTGTGGTAGAGGGCGTTTTATCAGGACGTCCAGTCGTTACTTCAGCGGTTTGCCCAGCACTATCCTACGTGAAGGAAGCCGTTGTGGAAGTTCCTCCCGATGACATCCAGGAATACGGTAACGCCTTGCTCAAGTTGTGTGATGACCGCAGGTTTTACGGCGAAAAGCAACGGAGTTGCCTAACATTACAAGAACAATTTTATGACAGCTCACGAAGCTGGGGTGCTGTACTCAAGTCGGTTCTTGTAGGAATTTAGAGGGAAAAATCCTCGAACGTAAGAACTCTCAATAGGGGTGCTGTGTTCAAGTCGGTTCTTGTAGGAATTTAGAGGGAAAAATCCTCGAATGCAAGAACTCTCAATTACGGTTAGCAGGCGTGAAATTGCGATCGCTGTTTGCCAAACCCAATTCTTCTTTTAGGAGACGATAACAGTGCCCCATCCGATTACCTTTGTCTGCTGCGTTGAATCCGGATTACTGGAAAATCAGACTGTACGAATGATCGAGAGTCTGCGCCGTTGGGGAGGGCAGTTGCGAGAGTCTCCCATCTTTGCCGTTACACCCCGCATGGGTCCTCCCTTGTCTCGCCAAACACATCGAGATTTTGAGCGGCTTGGTGTAGAGTATCTCCGTTTTCAAGCCGAAAGCAGGTACCCTTGGTTAGGCTTCCTCAATAAGCCTTACGCTTTGGTGGCGGTACAAGAACGCAGCACATCCGAATGTATCGGCTGGCTAGATAGCGATTTACTTTTTCTAGGAGAACCAGAAGAACTCATCCTGAAAGAAGGAGAAGATTTTGTTGCCTGTGCTCCCGACCGAAATATTGGCACAACAGGCCCAGAAGACCCTTTTGAGCCTTACTGGAAGGCAATTTGCCAAGTGGTAGGTCTAGACATTGAAGACCTTCCTTGGATTACAACAGAAATGGAAGGAAAACGCATTCGTCTTTACTGGAACAGTGGCGTGTTTGTTTATCGCCGTCATACGGGTTTTGCTCATCCTTATCTGCAAACATGTCTCCAGTTGCTCGATTCTCGTTTAGCCAACCATAACTCCGAGATTTTTTTTACAGATCAGGTTGCACTGGGTTTGACTATGGTGAAACTGGGTCTTTCCTGGCGAGCCTTGTCCTACTCCCATAATTATCAGTCGGGAAGTTTAAAGCCAGATGAATGGGGCATCTCAGAAAAACTTCAAACGACCAGAATACTCCACTATCATGATGCCATGTCGCCTCATTTCTTCTCGGAATTTGTTAACATTCTCCGCGCTCCCTATTCAGATGTAGCCAACTGGCTCTCCTCCCTGGGACCGCTGAAAAATCAGGCGTTTCTTCCCTGGCGTACCACCAGTAAAATTATCAAACAAGTCAGAAGCCGGAAAGAAGCGAATTTTATTAAATTGTGTAAGGTTATCTAAAAATATAAGCCATTAACGTCTAGGATTAAAACTCTATTTTCCGGCTATTCCGCTCCCTATAAAGTAACCTTCTTGTCAACAACTATTCCCTCAATTTCTGTGAACCATGAAACTCGCTTATCTAATTTTAGCCCATCGTTACCCAGAACAACTTCTTCGTCTAATTGAGTCGCGTAATACCGAAAACACGGTATTTTTTATTCACATCAATAAAATGACGGATAATAAAACTTACGACCAATTCATCAAAGCATTCAGTCATCTGCCCAATGTTCGCTTTATCAAGCGAAACGTGATTTACATGTTCGATTTTGGACATACCCAAGCCACCATTCAGGGCATCAAAGAAATCATTGAAAGCAAAATTGATTTTGACTATCTCATCTTTGGTACTGGGCAGGATTACTCAATTAAATCTCAACGCCAAATCGAAGAATTTTTCCAAGAGAATCAAGGAAAAATTTTCCTTGATTACATGGACAATACAGTAATCACTGATGGTCT
>DATGXQ010000627.1:0-44861 GCA_035298905.1 Nostocaceae cyanobacterium
TTTTACCCTGCGGTTTCTGATTTACAGCACTTTTGGGGTAAATGAAGTACAGACGTTCATAACAAAGCCTGATGTTAAAGGAGTTTCAACCTTCCTGTTCCCTGTTCCCTGTTCCCTGCTTTAATATTTTCTGGCTTCAAAATCACTAATAGTTTGATGATAAATTTTTTCTAATCGCTGAATATGAATATCAACTGTAAATTGCGTTTGAAACAAAGCATGACCAGCTTCTCCCATAAGTTTGCTTTTTGGATAATTTGTTGCCAGTTCGTTAATAGCATCGGCTAATTGTTGAATATGATGAGGCTGAATTAATATCCCCGTTTGACCATTTTGTAAATATTCAGGAATACCACCCACAGCACTAGCAATTACAGGACGATAACGCGCATAGGCTTCTAGAGTAACTAACCCTGCCGGTTCTGGCCACAAACTAGGAAAAACTACAGCTAAAGATTGTTGATAAAGTGCTTCTAGTTTTTCACCCTCACACCAACCATGCCAAGTAATACGATTTTCTAAACCCATCTGCTTGGCTAAATGTTCCATACTGGGTTTACCCCAACCTTCTCCCGCAATATCTAAATGTATTCGCTTGTCAGTTTTTGCTAAAGCTTTAATTAACCATTCCAGACCCTTATAAGGAACAATTCGACCCACAAATAAAATTCGCTGTTGTTGATGAATTTCCTTAGTTAAAGGTGCTGCTAAATACTGAGGTTGTTTGACTCCACAGAGGAGAGTAATTACCCTACTTGGTGAAATACCACTGCTAATAATTTGCTCCCGAACATAATTACTATTAGCAATGACAGGAATTTTCAATTTTTGTAAGGATGTAAGTGCATTATAACTATTTTGCCAGTTCTGAATAATATTTTGGGGTCTGCGGCTACCGCAGCCATCTACTAGATGACCCCAAGTACAACCAAGGGGATGCATAGAGCGATCGCATTCTCGTTGACGTTCTGCTAAATATTTAGTTCCGCTCGGACAATAGATACAATGATTATGCAACGTTAAAACTGCTGGACATTCTTCCCGTAGGTCTGCCAACATTTCAATATCATGAATATGCAATAATTGGAACTGACTCTGGTCTATATTTTTGAGGGATTTAAGCGGAAAATCAGCCACTCCAAATACTCTAGAATTGACCAAAGAAGCCACATAAGTTTCCATTCCACCACCACCCCGAATATCAGCATTCGTGCAGTGGTAGATCATTTTTGTCGCAACTGTTGTCTGATTCATATTTATTTTACTGGCTACCAGTGAAAATGATTAAATTCCAACTATATAAAATCAAGTTAGTGTGACATAAAAAAATTTACAGCCTCAATATTAACTAACGGAACATTTCAGGTAAATGAGGTGCAAAATTTAGAAACAAAGCCTGATACTAAGAGACTTTCAACCCTGTTCCCTGTTCCCTGTTCCCTGTTCCCTGCTGTAGTAACTTTTCCTGCTGAAAGATACCCTGTAATTGTTGTTGATAAGCTTCTGGAGTTTGTTTTTCGGCTGTACTTCTAGCGGCTTTACCCATTTCTAATCTCCTAGCTTCATCTTCTGCTAAAAATACCAACTTTTCTGCCAAACTATTTACATCTCTAGGGGGAAGAATAAAACCATTAAAACCATTATCTACTACATCCGCAGCACCACAATGAGAAGTGACAATGACAGGTAAACCACAAGCCATCGCTTCTAGTGCTACTAAACCAAAACCATCTTCAACTGATGGTAAAACTAATACTGAAGATTTGCCAAAAACTTGGGTAGGATCAGCAGTGCTAAAATCCCAAAACTCTTGTTTAATATGAGAATGTTGGCTAAGAGTTTTTTCCATGAAAATTTTTAAGCCACGGGTAGAAGTCCCACCAACAATTAATAATTCTGAGTTAGAGATATCTGCCTGTAAAAAAGCATCAACTAAATATGGTAGACCTTTACGTGGTTCAATTGTTCCCACATATAAAACCCGAAAAACATCATCAATTTTAGGAATGGGACGAAATCTGTGAGTATCAACAAAGGGAGTCAAAACAGCAACTTTATCCGGTGTAAATCCAGCTTGAATAAAACTTTGTTTAGCAACTTCAGATAAGACAATCACTAAATCAGCTTGCGAACATTCACTTAAAAAACGCCGCAACATTAGAGGATTCATAGTTGCTACCGTCGGATCAGCTAAATACTTTAGTTCTTGTTTAATTTGTTGCTGCATAAAAGGCAGATAATTATTTAAACAATATAACCAAGCCTTAGCACCTCTAGATTTAGCAACTTTAAAACCTAAATTAGTTTGACCTGCTACACCCATGATTAAATCACAGGATTGAGATTTTAATTTTTTACTTACCTGCTGGTCAAAATATAAATCACTCAGCAAGACAGCTAAATCATTACGTCGTCTTAGAATAGGAGTCTTTAATATTCTTCTACTCCAATGAGAATGTCCTACTGGATAAACCTGAAAGTTGGTTTTTGGTGCTTCTAAACCAGAACAATAAACAGTTAAATCAGCGAGTTTACTTAAACCTGTAGCTGCATTTGCTAAACAAACACCCTGTCCTCCTGTACCTAAACCAGTATTACAAGTGAGAGTCACGTTCATCATTTTGATTGGATAAAATATCTAGGTTTAATTAAATGTCAACTTCTTCTAGAGAAAATCTTTTAGAGTTCGATAATTTTTCTGCTAATGTTTTGTAATTCTGAGCAACGAAAGTCATTGCTCAGATTTCTTTATTAACCCTCTATCATACTAGTTAACTGTTGATTGTGAACAAACTTGAGTGAAAATCTTCAGATATTTTTGGGCTAGGTTGATATAACTTAATTCTGGTAAAAAATGAGAGCGATCAAACTTCATAGTATGACCGGAAAATTTCGCAGATGCTATCTCTTGAATAACCTCACTTATCGCCTTTGTATCTGTTGGTTCTACTAACCAAACTCCGGGTTTATCTAGTAGATAATCCCAGTTTTCTCCTTGAGGTACTGCTGCTAAAATTGGGCAATCTGTCATCAGATATTCATAAGTTTTACAGGAAATAATTCCTCCTTTGCTGCCATCAGGACGATTAGCCAAAGTTATTAATAATAAATCTGCACCTCTGGCTAATTGAATTGCTTGAAAATGTGGTAAAGTGCCAGTTACAGAAACCACATCTGTAATATTTTCATTTTCTAGCACCCTTTGCACTACAAATTCAGGGAAACTATTACCATAAACTGAAAGTTTAATTTGTTTATCCCAGTCGGGGCGTTGTGAAATTACTTGTTTGATTGCCCTACCAACAAAAACTGGACTAGAACTGCTATAGTCAATTGTTGCTCGTCTATAATAACCGAATTCTAGCCAATAGCGGTAGAGTCTTTTAGCCAGCGTTCTTTCTTCTGGACGATGATAGAAGTTATACCAACCACTCATGCCGCCAGTATAAATTATCTCGAATTTTTGAGCTAATTCTTGCTGATTTTTCTGATTAATAGGAATAGCAAAATCTAAAGGATCAGCACCACAACGAATTAAATGTAATTTTGATTGGTGTTGTGGTGGTTGGCGTTTTTTCACTGCCTCTAAATTGAATTGAGAAACATAAACTACACCATCTGCTTGACGGATATAAAAATCTTCTAACCAAGTCTCTAAATAATAATGTAACCAACTTGGTGAAGCAGAATGCATGGTAGTGCAGGTTAGAGAATCATCTAAACTTAGTACAAGAGGTAAACCAGTTAACCACTTGAGAAATATACCCACTAAACCTGCTGAATAGGGCATCATCATCACAAAAATAGCTGCTGGTTTTTCTTGTTTAATTAACTGATAGCCTTTGAGTAAAGCAGGAATAAACCAGAAAATATCTGCATCAGGCCAGATTAATAATGTGATTAATTTTTCTAGTTTGAATTTTTTAAGTAGCTCGATTAAGGCTTTAGGATAGAGACTTTTAGCATAATTTATCTTAATTCCTTCAGGTAGATGAGGATTTTTTGTTGCGGTTAATACTGTAAGATTATAAGTTTTTTGAAATTGTGATAGTAATTTATTTGCTCGGACAGCAATCGGTGTTTTTAAAGGCGGTAAATCGTGATTAATACAAAATAAATTTGGTTTGGAGCGTGAATTTTCTAGTAATATTTCAGGATTATCAGAGGAATTTTCAACATTAGGTAAATACCCATTAAAAAGATTTGACTCTTTAATCATGCCAGTCATATAAATTTTCTCGTTGACGACAACTAGATAAAAATATATAGTCTACCAGAAATAAATTAAATTTATTTCTAATTTATTTCTGTAGAATATTTACTATCAATTTATAGCTTTAGATCATGAAAACTGTCAACTCAATATTTCCGAAAAAATAATACACCAAAGCATAAATATTGAGGTTCTAAGAAATAGAATATACGGTAGATGCTATCAGTATTTAAAATTCCCGCCTAGTTTTTATGTAGAAAGCTGGGTGTAGAATTCGTGTAAGAATTCAGGAGTCAGAAGTCAGAAGTCAGAATGCTGATCCAATAAGGAATAGATAGTAGTAATATTTCTTGAGAATCATTCACCTTGACTGTAAAAGTCTCTTAAATGCTGAATTCTGGATTCTGTATTCTGAATACTTACGAATTCATCAAATTATCATGCCTGGCTTTATTAATCATGTTTACTATTTTCATACTGCATTTGGTGATATTTCCAAAGTTTGCCTTGCAGTGCTAATAGTTCTTGATATTTACCCTGTTCCACAATTCTGCCTTGTTCTAAAACCACTACTTTATCGGCTTTAGCAATAGTAGAAAGACGGTGTGCGATCGCTATTACTGTACGTCCTACAGATAACTGCTCTAAAGATTCTTGAATTAAACGCTCAGATACAGAGTCTAAGGCACTTGTAGCTTCATCCAAAATTAAAATTTCTGGATTACGCAGTAAGGCTCTGGCAATAGCAATTCTTTGTCTTTGTCCACCGGATAACCGTACACCCCGATCACCTAATGGTGTATCAAAACCTTCTGGCATTTCTAAGATAAACTCTAAAGCATTTGCCAGTCGAGCCGCTTCTTTAATTTCTTCTGCTGTGGCATTTGGTGTTCCATAAGAAATATTATTCCAAACAGAAGTATTGAAAATAAATGTATCCTGACTGACAACTGCTATTTTGCTACGGAGAGAGTTAATCTCGAATTGCCGTAAGTCATGATCGTCAATATAAATATTTCCATCTGTAGGATCATAAAATCGGGGAATTAAATCAGCAAGAGTTGTTTTTCCTGCACCAGACTCACCCACTAAAGCGGTCATTTTACCTCGTTCAATGGTGAGAGTGATATCATTTAACACACGCTGATTGCTATTGTAGGCAAAATCCACAGATACTAAATCAATGGATCTCTTTAAACCTGAAAACTCAATATGACCATTTTGAAAGTAAGGCTTATCATCAGTTTTGAGCAAGTTTTTAATATTGTTTGCTGAACCTTGGAGAGTGCTGAGAAATGCTCTAGTACCATTTATATCTTGAATGAACGGGACAAGACGAAACAGCACAAAGAAAAAGGTAAGTAAAGAAGCAACTTGTAACTGACCATTCACTACAAAGTAAGTGAAAGCCAAAATAATCATGCCTATTAATACAGTAGTTGCTGCGGCTTCAGCAATTGGTCTGACTAAATTCCAAGTGAAAACAACTTTAGCAGAAGAGGTGACTATTTTATGACTAGCATTATAGTAACGCTGACGTTCTAATTGTTTTGTGCCGTAAGCATTAACAGTGCGAATGCCATTAATGAATTCGACAGCAATCGATGTAAAATTACCATTAGCCACAGACACACCAAAACTACTTTCCCTGACTCTGGCATTCAAATTTGACAAGCCCACTGCCAATAGGGTAAAAAGTAAAACTGCAATTATGGTCAACTTCCATGAGAGTAAACACATGGTAAATAAGTAGACAGTAATTGCCAACCCCCTTGTAAATAAAAAAGCACCAGCGCTAAAAGCTTGTTTAATCCTCTCAATTTCTGTAGTGATGGTATTAACCAATTCCCCAGAACGAGTTTGTACAAAGTAGCTGAGAGAAAAAGCCTGTAACTGCTCAAAAATTTGTTTACGGAGGCGATCGCCAAGATATAATTGCGCTAACTCCGTATATACTTGGGCAAAATAGTTAAAAGTAGCCCGCATCCAAGCACTGAGTAAAATCAGCAAGGAGACACGATATAAACGACTCAGTGCTGAAGTATGTACCCCCAAAATCCAATGATCAAACCAACCAATGCCAATTTGAATTGGTTCAGCGTCAGGGGTAGTAAGATTTTGCAGAAATGACAACAAAAAACCAATACTCACACCCTCAAAAGCTGCCGCTAACAATGAAAAAATCAAAGCTGAGATAGTAATCTTGCGAAAGTATCTAAATTCACGCAAAATCAAGCGGTTGTCTTGCCAAAACTTAGTAGCCTTCAGTAAATGTTGAAATGATTGAGATAGTTTAAGATCCATCGATATTTTCTAACAACAGTTGGTCAAAGCAAAAAATTCCTTAGAGATGCCATGTAACCTGTTTTTATTTTTAGTGTGGCAACTTAATCAATAATTACCACACTCAAAGTAAGCCTTAACTTTTATAGATTGGGTAACAGCAGAATCACTCTGTCTAATTTGAATCTATCTTGGATGAACGGGTATTGATGGTATTTGGCTGAGTAGTAACTCCAAGAAATTAGCTCCTAACCTTGCCCTGTCAAACTACAGCAGGGAACAGGAAACAGGGGACGGGGAACAGAGTTGAAAGTCTCTTAGCATAAAGCTTTGTTCCTAAAATTTGTACCTCATTTACCTGAAATCTGCTGTAAGATTTTATCAGTAAATCACCGTAATCAGCTACCAATATACAACACACCTGACTCTGATTATATCTTCCATTGACTAGCAATTAAGGGTATTTTTTCAATTGGTTTTTTTGTCGCTAAACTTAACTGCACTGCTTCCTCTAAACACCAATATCGAGATCCCAATAGACGGATTTCACCCCTCAGCACATTCCATAACTTAGGCAAATTGTCTAAACTATATTTACTCATCCAATTTCCTAAAAGCTGGAGATTTTGTTTATCATGAGTACAAAATTTAATTAATCTAAACAGTTTACCCCTTTCCCCTACATACCATTCATAAGAAAACCAAGCACCAGGTGAGTAAACCTGTATTATTACCATTAACGCCAGCATGATGGGAGTCAATAAGACCAGTAATATTAAAGCTAGAAGCCAGTCAAGTAATCTGGATAAAGTTCCCAAAAAGTTGTTACTTGGTTTACGGCGTTTATAACTAGAGGGCATTTTGAGAAATATAGGTTTATTAGCTTGCTGACAAGCATTCGCCCAGAAATTGAGCCAATAACTGCCTAATTTTGCATCTATATAAACCAAATTAATTGGAGAATGTTGCAAACAATTTACCAAAAGCTTTTCGTCATCCAAAGCAGGTAAATATGGCTGTTTTAATTTATCTGTAGATTTGACTAACAGTTGTCCACGCCGCCATAGAACTGTGCAGTCTTGGCGACTGGGGTGTTGATTTTGTGGAGATAGAGTATATTTATTCTCTAAATTGGGAATGATGGAAGTTGTCATAGGTCTGAGAATTTACACATTGGAAAGTTAAAGCTAAAGATTAAGATAACTTGTAAAGGAAAATACTAGAAATTATTACCAGGAATTAAAATGTGTATGTAAGCTTAGAAGATAATAACTCTATCCACTAATGAATAAATTAAATTACTTCTAGATACTGATTCTTTAGATATTCATCTCCCAATTAGAAGATTTTTTCTTGATTTTTTGACTTTGGTCTACACTTTCTAGAATATAAGAATTATTAAAAATAGTTCATCCTAAAATGAACTCTTTATTTACTCTTTAATATCAATATTGTTTTTAGCAAAAAATGGTTAAGCTATTCTAAAATGCAATAGAGATAACTGAAATAAAAATCTGATTTTTATGTATTATTAATTGCTGAAGCAAAAAATAACCTCTATTGATTGCGAATCATTCATATCTATTACTTCTTCTAGCCATCGAAGTTATTGTGATTCAATCATAAGTCAATGGTTAAATTTCAAAGCATTAATTGATAATTATAACCAGTGATAGATGACCATTTTCCTAAAAAACACAAAAAAGGGTGGCTTTAATTAGCCGCCCTAGTTCAGTTTTCATAATTATTTTCTATAGCAATCCTAAATCATTTATGAACATTGGCTGTTCCCTGTTCCCCTTCCCTGCGGGACGCTACGCGAACGGGTTCCCTGTTCCCTTCTCTCCACAAGTCAGTTCACAACTCAAATCGGATTGCTATATGATATTGCCACTAATTAATCTTGCCTATTAGGAGGTGGCAATCATTTAGCTACTTTTCTACAGCTTGTTGTAGAACCAGTTGTTTTTGCTTGCCATAAGGAACATAGGTGCTATTAGAATTAGAGACTCCATTAGCTACAACCCCAATCAGATTTAACTTACTTAACATAGCTGTAGCTTGTGCTAACTGGGTGCGTGTCACTCTGCCGATACTGGCTACCATGACTACACTCTGACAAGATGAGGCGGTTAGCATGGCATCTACTAAACCTAAAACTGAGGGAGCATCTATTAATACTAAATCATAGTTCTCTTCAAATGCTGCCATGAGTTGCATCATGCGGGGAGAACTTAACAGGTTGGCAGGGTCAGCAGGTATGGGGCCAGCAGTCAAAATATCGATATAGGACGAGCCTGAATATTGAATGCCAATTTGATTAGGTAAGGTAATATCGTTGGCTAATAGAGTTGACAACCCTTGTTCATTGGGAAGATTCAGTTGTTTATGTAAGTTGGGATCGCGTAAGTTAGCATCAATGAGTAATACCCGTTTGTGTAAACGAGCCGCACTCATGGCTAAACCTAATGCTAAAGCTGATTTTCCTTCATCCGGTAAAGCTGATGTGACCATTAAGGATTTGAGGTCAGATACAGTATTGAACAATTCAATATTTTTGTAAATCAAATCTAGGGATTCCCACCGGGGAGAAGATTGTAAAACTTGAATTGTCCAAGGTGCAGGAACTTCTGGTTTACCAAAGGGTAATTTAATTACTGATTCTTTGGGTTTAGTAGATGGTAATTTAGGAGTTGTTCCCAATAATGGAAGGGCAATTTGCTTTTCTAATTCGGCGGTTGTGTGAACTGAATCATCAGAAGATTCCCGAATAAAGGCGGCTATTCCTCCTAACATTAAACCAATAACTCCCCCTAACAAGAGATTTTGCTGGAGGTTAGGGCCAGTTTGTATACCTTTTTGGGGTTCTTCTACTACTTCCCAATTAAATCCACCTTTGGAAAGTTCTTGGCGTAATTGCTGTTCTGCTCTCAATAATTGCTCTAATCTTTCGCGGCTAAATTGTAATTGGGGTAAAATGCGATTGTAATAGGCTAAAAGAGAGGGGAAACGTCTTAATTCTGTTCTTAGCTCATTTTCTTTTTGAGCTAAGGTTTGATCACGAGCGCTCAGAGAAACTATATTTGTTTGAGTTGCTACTAACTCACCTGTGAGGTTGAGATCAATTTGACCTAATTGTCCTTGTTCAAGTAGATTATCTCCAGCCGCAAAAGTATCATTAGACTGTCCGCCTAAAGCTCTACTGACTTCTTTTTCTAATAATCCTTTTTGACTTTCCAGTTGTTCTTTAAGTTTTTGAACGCTGGGAGTGTCATCGGTAAAGCGTAAACGTTCTTGAGCTAGAGCTAATTCTGTTTTTTGAATTTCGTTGAGTAAGCCTTGATAACGGGTGGACTGACTAAGACGGGAGGAAACTAGAGCATTTTGTGGCGATCGGTTGAGTTGTTCCTGTAATGACTTTTGCTTGGCGATCGCTTCTTCGTATTGGGAACGAGCGGTTTGTCTCTCTAGCTGAATATTGTTGAGTGCTGTTTCGATCGCTTTGGCTTGGGACTCTGGATCAATTAAATTCTGATTTCTGCGAAACCTCTGTAAATTAGCCTCGGAAGCATTTACCTCATCACTGGCTTTCCTCAGTTGTTCCCGAATAACCTGTAGTCCTTTCTGTAACCGCGTATCTTGCTGTTGTTTATTGTATTCGACATAAACCTGTCGAATCGCCGTCAGCACTTTTTGGGTCTTATCTGGATCTTGAGCAGTATAATCAACTTGAAAGATTTTGGTAGCGACATTATCATCCTTAGTCTTGATTTGCTCCAACACTAAAGAGCTTTTAATCTCCGCTACACTAATTTCCGGGTATGCAGATTTGAGCTTATCAACTGCTTTTTGAATCAATCCAGAACTCTGCATTAGGTTGAGCTGAGTTGCTGCGTCAATCTCTACATTTGTATCAGTAAACTGAGCTTCAACCCCATTTCCTTCTTTTTTACCTTGATAGTTAGGTTCTACTAACAGCTGCATTGAGCTTTTAAAGGTAGGGCTGGTTTTTAAAGTGATAAATCCAGCGATCGCTGTAGAACTCAAAAATACCAATAAAAACCAGGGAAATCTGCGGACAAATACAGCAAACATCTGTCCGTAGCCTGGTTCTGGTTCTGGTAATGGAGTGATGGGAGAATTTAGATTCATTTGAACCACGTTTATTATCCTTCTGTGCGAGATGCTGCGCGTAGCTTATTACCCCAGAGGAGTACGGCTAACAAATCAAATGAATGCGTGATGCACACCACAAGTTTGTTCAAGAATTTGCTCAACCTTACTAAAAAATGCTTGTTCGGAAAAATTTGTGACTGCATGATTGCGAATTTTTTCGTAATTCCAAGCTATTCCTTTGGCTTCTAGTAATGCTGTTTGTAGAGATTCAGGTGTTTGTCTACTAAAAAAAACTCCTGTTGTTCCAGGGATTTGAGTATCTAATACTCCACCTGCCCCAAAGGCAACTACTGGTGTGCCACTAGCATTGGCTTCTATGGGAACTAATCCATAATCTTCTAAAGCCGCTACGATAATTGACTTCGCTTGAGAAAATAAATCTCGACGCTGATTATCACTAACATGACCTAAGAACTTAATATTGGGTAAGGCTTTAGATTTTAATCTTGCTAGTTCTGGGCCATCACCTGATATGCATAAATTCCAGCCTAACCAATTAAAAGCTTCAACAATTAAATCTAGGCGTTTATAGCTAATCATTCGCGCCGATGCCAGATAGTATTCATCTTTTTTATCAGAAAAAACAAATCTATTTGTATCAATTGGATAATTAACGATTAAAGCATTCTTGGCATAAATTTGCTTAATTCTTTGGGCTACTACTGTAGAGTTAGCAATGTATAAATTAGGTTCTTGAGAATATTTTAGGTCTATATCCCGCATCAGATTAAATACTCTTTCAATGAGCGGAGCAAAATACCTATAATCAGTGTACTCCCGTAAATATGTTTCTGTATCCCAGAGAAAGCGGGTAACATTATGGCAGAAACAAACATGATAAGCATCTGCTCTTTTTTTAACTGCTTTAGCAAAACTGGTGCTACTGCTAATAATTAGATCGTATTCTTGTAAATCTAATGACCGGAAGGCAGGAAAATAAAGTGGAGCCAACATTCTAAAATATTTGGCCGCACCAGGAATTTTTTGTAAAAATGTGGTGTTAACAATCCTCTCGCCTAAATCAATAGTTCTTTGAGGGTCATATAAGGAAGTAAAAATATCGGCTTCAGGGTATCGCTGACAAAGCAATTCAAACACACGCTCTGCCCCACCACGTTGAGTTAAGTAATCATGGACAAGAGCAATTTTCATAAGTGTTACCTAAGAGTGATAAAAAGTTTGTTTGATCGCTAAGAGCAACATTACACCAACAACTTGATTGTTGATGATATTAATTCCTATCCTCTAGGGATTTGCTCATCACATTATCCCTAGAAATATTTGCCATTAAATTTGTAGTTAATCTGGAAAAATCTGAATATTTTTTGCTGATTAGTTAATGCTGAGTCAACTATAAAAATTGTTCTCAGCATTCTCAAAAAAATGATGTAAGAATTCAGGAGTCAGGAGTCAGAAGTCAGAAGTCAGAAGCGGAGCCGGAGACGCTCCGCCTCCGGTCAGAATGCTGATCCAACATATAGCAATCCTAAATCATTTATGAACTCTAACTGTTCCCTGTTCCCTGTTCCCTGTTCCCTTCTCTCCGCAAGTCAGTTCACAACTCAGATCGGATTGCTATAGTAGTAATATTTCTTGAGAATCATTCAGCTTGACTGTAAAAGTCTCTTGAATGCTGAATTCTGGATTCTGTATTCTGAATACTTACGTAAGAATTTAGCTATCTGTGGGAGATTTTTTATTATGTATCCCTACGCTTTCTAGCTTTTTTGTTGATAGCTAACAATGGGGAATTTAACCAACTGCTACTAGAGTTTTTGCAGGAGCAAAATAAGTATTTTGTTCTAGGCGTAGCCTGTCAGCAAGTCTACCAGGTGGTAATTCTACATCGTCGTAGGTGAGGACTTGATCTCTGGGAATATCTCGCTTCAAGCGGCAGCCTTCAGCTAAACCAATGGGTAGAAGATTTTGCTTTTGGACAATATCAGAATTTTCACATTGTCCATAGGTCATGTAGTAGCCAATACCATCTAATACTTCACCCGCTTGGAGATTAATTTTAGCGGTGGTAACAACATCTACCATTGGCCCAGCAATGGGGACTAATACGGGGTCTTGGAAAAGAACAGCACGGGCTACGGATAAGGGAACTTCAAAATGGCAGAGGTGATAAGGAGTGTAAAAGCTGTAGAGTGGACCTTCTCCCAATTTGTAGAGGTTGAGATAGTGGCGTTGTTTGGGGTCATCATGGGTAGCAAAGACGAAAACTCCGGGGCCTGGTTGAGAACCGACTACATAATCAACGATTCCGCCTAGTTCTTTTAACTGGTCTACATCGTATTTGCTGGTTAGTTCGTCAATATGTCCGGTGTGATTATATCCCAACATCCCGCGCTGGGCGACTTTCATGCCAGTAGCGTTAGCAACGATCGCCTGTTCAAAGGAAATTTTCGTCCCATCTGCAAAGCTAGTTACCATGTGGGCTTTTTGTCCCCAGCGTTTAGCAAAGGCTTCTTGAGTGGTGGGGTTGCGGTAGGGGTCTTGCAATCCTTTGATATTACCGCAAAGCAGGGGAGTTAAACCGATGCTTTTGACAAAACGGTAGAGGTTCATCTGTACGCCTGGTTGATCCCCGTCGCAAGCGGTGAGAATAACTCCGGCTTTGTCAGCGTAAACTTTGAGGATGGGGCCGATCGTCCCGTCAAGTTCCGCATTCATCATGATTACATGTTTGCGATGGGCGATCGCTTCTGTAATCACGTGTGCGCCAAATTCTACTGCACCGGTGACTTCGATTAAGGCATCGATATTAGCTGCACGACAGAGTAAAAAAGGGTCTTCCGTAACTGCATATTTATGATGAGCGATCGCCTCTTCTAAATCACCCAAAGTATTAACAACTTGTATATCCTCAATACCCGCTTCTAAATAAGCTTGTTTAGCTGTTTCAATAGTGCGGTTAAAGATAGCAACTAATTCCATCCCTGGCACAGAATTAATAATTTGATTAGCAATTCCCCGCCCCATAAAACCAGCGCCAATCATTGCTACTTTAATCGGATTACCTGCTTCTGCACGAGCTTTTAGGGCGTTATCTACAATTATCATTAACTTATCCTTGCTGACAAAAATAAATATCTTTTGACTTTTGACTTTTGACTTTTGACTTTTTATTTATCTCACTTCACCACCAACAGTCATCATTCTCAATAAAGGCCAACTTAAATCCTTTTCAGAAATTTCTGTCACTTCTAAAGGCCATTCAATATTAAAAAATGGATCATCGTAACGCAAACCGCGTTCATATCCAGGACGATAAAATTCACCAACTTGATATAATACTTCTGCTCCATCAGTTAAAGCTTGATAACCATGAGCAAACATTTCCGGCACATATAAAGCGCGGCGGTTTTCAGCAGTTAACTCGATACCAAAATGTGAGAGAAAAGTAGGAGAATCAGGACGCATATCAATAATTACGTCATAGATAGCACCTTGCACACAGCGAATTAATTTAGTTTCTGTGGCGGGAGCAATTTGATAGTGCATCCCCCGTAAAGTACCTTTTTGATAGTTAAAAGATAAATTACATTGAGCAACAATTGGCTTTAATCCATGTGCTTCAAATTCATGAGCGCAAAACGTCCGAGCAAAGAAACCACGATGATCCTGTCTTTCTTCTAAATCAACAATGAAAGCATCTTTGAGAGGAGTTTCTGTAAAAATCATGGCTAAATCTAAAATGAGTAGTGATTAGGTAAGAGTTTAGAATCCAGAATCCAGAAGTCAGAATAAAGAATTATTTAGTACTTGGGCTTGATGGTAACAAGATACTTTCATTATTCTGAAAGTGATGTAAGAAAATTATTCTGAATCCTGACTCCTTAAGTGATTAGATGAAATTTGATTACTCCTACTTTCCCGCTTACTGAAAATTAATCAATTTGAAAAAATGAGGATTTACGCAGAAAATTGAGCAAGCGGGAAGGGAGTAATACCAATTCAAAATTCAAAATTCAAAATTCAAAATTCAAAATTCAAAATTAAGAAAGCTATCCGCCACACTTTCTCCTTCTGACTCCTGAATCTTGATTTCTGATTTCTGACTTCTACTTCAATTCCAATGTGATGTAGAAGTGAGAATTGGTTTAGCAAAAGTATCATCCCAATATTGAGTACAAAGTTCCGGTCGTTTGGGTGGGTTAGCAGTGTAAACAAAGAATAATGCTAACCGTTCTTCCGTGCGAATTGTACCATGATGTAAAGCAGTTCTTGGGTCAGCAATAACTACTGTACCAGCCGCACCTTGACAAGATTTCCAAACTGATTGCGGGATGATTTCTTTTACTTGTTCATCATTAATTCCTAAATACCCGGACTGCCAGAGTTGATAATCGATCCGAAAACTATTGAAATTAGGAAAAGATGTTAAAGACAGGGGTAAATATTCAAATGGACCATGCTTCTGTTCTACATCATTTAAGTAAACAATTACTTTCACCATACGGCGATCTTCGGAATCTTTATGCCAAAGTAATGTACCAAATTGATGTTGGTTGGGGAAATCTTTACGAAGGTGGACACCATGAAAAGCTACTGGTAAACCGATATAATTTTCTACGATGTTGATTAGCCTT
Organism: Nostocaceae cyanobacterium; assembly: GCA_035298905.1. Taxonomy (GTDB): domain Bacteria; phylum Cyanobacteriota; class Cyanobacteriia; order Cyanobacteriales; family Nostocaceae; genus DATGXB01. The sequence continues at coordinate 15,268 of DATGXQ010000627.1, forward strand.
TGGTTGTTACCCCAATTGTAGAATTCAGGAAATTCAGTGACTGTGTAAATTTGTGGTAATTTTTCATCAGAATAACCATTATTTACCGTTGTCATACCAGCAGCTAAACTATGGGCAGATTGCAACATTTCTGTGTAGTTAGGTATGCCTAATTCAGTTAAATGGGTGACATAAGCCCCTTCTTTTTTAAGACTATTCACAATCAGGCGATCGCTTGCCGATAATTGAGGTAACTTCTTAGCATACTTTACCAACTCAGCCCGATAATCTAATTCGGATTTCAGAACAGCAAGTTTATTTTTTAGTGTGTTAAGCATAGCACAAAAAACATTCAATAGAATAAAGTCTTTACTTCTAAAGTCAGACAATTAAGATTTGTACATTCTCACCTCTTGAGTAGGATTTTCATTTAATTCTGCTAATTTTAATTCCCGAACTGGTAATATTTCCAAAGCAGCTACACTGACTAAAGCTAAAAATGGAACTACTGTTTTGATAGCTGAAACAGGCCATCTTCTTAAAGCACCCAAGAATACTTTTAAGTTGACTTCTTGGAAATTATTTAGCATCATCCGACAGCAAAATTGCCGAGAATATCCATTTTCTTCCAGCTTTAAAATTACTTCGGGAATGTGTTTATATTGCATTAATAAGGCAGATTTTGGCTCTTTTTGCCAATAACTCACACCAACAACGCATTCTAAATACGTTTCTTTAGTGACAATTACTCGTCCATTGGCTGCACAATACCCAGCAAAATAAGCCAAAGCAATCCAATTATTAACAGCCTCCGGCCAATTTATTAAAGCTTGTTTGATTAAATCAGTCCGATATATTGATGCAGTCAGAAAAATAACTGCACCAACACTTTTGGCAAAACAATATTCAAATATTTCTTTACCATCACTCTCACCATCTTCTTCATCAGCATCAAACCAGCGATTATCAGCGATTTTTGGTGGATGTACTGCTTCACCAGTAATTTTATTTCGTCCAGAGAAATTTAAAAATAGTAGTGCTAGATCATCATGTTGCTTAATTTTGTTAATCACATAAGCTATTGCTCTGTTTTGAACTGGATCATCATCGCCAATTGTCCAAATATATTTAGTTGTAGCAGCATTTAGGCAGTAAATAATATTTTTCATTACGCCTAAATTTTTAGGATTTCTGTTGGAATGAAAGGTAACGTTAGTAAAATTAGCTTGCCATTTTTTAATTACTAACTGGGTATGATCAGTTGAGCAATTATCAGATACTAAAATTTCACACTCAGATTCAAAACCTTTAATGGCTTGAAATAGCCAAGCTAATTGTTTATCCAGTAAGTCGGCACGATTATAAGTAGGGATAGCGATAGTTAATAACTTATTCATATTTCCGACAAAAATCCTTGTGAGTGCTATGTGGATAACTTTTGACTAACTTGTGATTAATACTTGAAATCACATCAGGTAAAATGTTTTTTCCAAGTATTAACTTTATCTCAAATAAAGTGGTCAATGATTTTTTTACCAAAGTCCACATTGTCTAGCACCAAGCTTCAATTTAATTCCTGATCACTGATAATACCAAATCCTGTTTTGTTACCCCTCTTTTTTCATTAGTCCGCGTAGGCGGACTTAGGTTGTGTAGACGCGATTTCCAATCGCCCTAGATCAAGCGGTTTTTAAACCCGGGTTTAGTATAATTATTAATTGAAGGAAATTAAAATAAGCAGCTTGGTAGATGCGAACCTCAGAATTATTAATGGCTAATTTGTCTTTGCAGATAACGAAGACGGGCTACTTATTAATTCAACCTACTATTTTTTGATCCAGAAGAAATCTCGATCAATTTGCTCAGTCCGAATTAAATACTCTAACTGTTTTAAGCGTGTAAAGCCCCGGAACAGAAAAGTATCTTCAGTCATATCGATTTGTTTGAATAAATCATATAACTGTTGTGCGCCTCGTTGTGCATTCCAATCACATTTAAAACCAGGTAAAATGGTATTTATTTTCTCGAAAGAAACGCGATAACTGCGATTGTCTGCACCATTATTCCCAAAGGATAATTGACAACCTGGAAAAACTTCAGCGATAATTTCGGCAATTTCTTTAACGCGATAATTATTAGATGTATCACCAACATTAAAGATTTGATTGTGTACGATATCTCTTGGTGCTTCCAAGGCACAAACAATAGCTTTGCAAATATCCAAAGCATGAACTAAAGGTCGCCAAGGTGTACCGTCACTGGTCATTTTAATTTCTTTGGTTGTCCAAGCTAACCCGGCCAAATTGTTTAAAACAATATCAAAACGCATTCTGGGAGAAGCACCAAAAGCGGTAGCATTTCTCATGAATGTAGGGGAGAAGTCATCATCAGCTAATGGTTGAACATCTCTTTCTACTAATGTTTTACATTCAGCATAGGCTGTTTGGGGATTAACTGGTGATTCTTCTGTCACATCACCTTCACTAGCCACACCATAGACGCTACAGGAGGACATATAAACAAAGCGACGTACTCCCATTGTCTTAGCTAAATTAGCGAGACGAACCGAACCTAAATGATTAATTTCGTAGGTAATATTGGGTGCTAATTGTCCAGTGGGATCATTAGAAAGTTCAGCCATGTGAACTATTGCTTCTACACCTTCTAAATCTTCGGGAGTAATATTACGAATGTCTTTAGTTAAGGTTTTAGCAGTAATTTCAGTTCCGTTATATAGCCAACCTACTTTATAAAAACCAGTATCTACGCCAATAACTTCATGACCTCTTTCTATTAGTAAAGTTGGTAATAAAGAACCTAAATAACCTTCAGTGCCTGTGACTAATATTTTCATGTGAAAAATCCTCGAAATGGTGATGATAATCTGGATTTTGTAGATACAGGCATTATACCAATTCAAAATTCAAAATAGCCTTCGGCAAGGCTTCGCCAACAAAATTCAAAATTGAGAATGTAAGGTTTTACCAGGGTTTGTCGGTTTACTTATGTTACATTCTTTGAGTGAATTGGTATTACATCTGAGTTAGGAGTAATTTCCACTTTCTAACTGTTCCTAACTTCAGAGAATTTTGATAACTAATTGGTACAGCAGGGAACAGGGAACAGGGAACAGGGAACAGGCTTGAGGGTCTCTTAACATAAGCTTTTGTTCCTAAAATTTGTACCTCATTTACCTGAAATATGCTGTAAAGATTCATAAATTAGTAGGGTGAGCATTTCCTACTCCTTTTCGTTTTGATTCAGAATTTGCTCTAGAAATACCCACCCTACACATACCTAAATGCTGAGATTTTAGGCGACTAAACTAGCTAAATTTGCTTGTTGGGGAATTTGTGCCACAATGGCTTTACCGATTTCTAAAGAAGATGTAGCGGCGGGAGAGGGTGCATTGCAAACATGAATGGCGTTTTGGTCTTGGATGATTAAAAAGTCATCAACTAAAGAACCATTTTTCATTAATGCTTGGGCGCGGACTCCAGCGTGAGTGGGGATGACATCTTCTGCTTGGACTTCGGGAATAAGTTTTTGCAGACTTCTGACAAAGGCGGCTTTACTAAAGGAACGAATAACTTCCTTGATACCTTCGTCGGCGTGTTTGGCTGCTAGTTTCCAAAAGCCAGGATAGGTAATGACTTCTGCAAAGTCTTTGAAGTCAAAGTCGGTTTTGTTGTAACCTTCGCGTTTTAAGCTGAGAACTGCATTTGGCCCTGCATGTACGCTACCATCAATCATGCGGGTAAAGTGAACGCCCAGAAAAGGAAAAGCTGGGTTAGGAACTGGATAAATTAGGGTTTTGACCAGGTAGCGTTTTTCGGGTGTGAGTTCGTAGTATTCGCCTCGGAAGGGGATGATTTTAGCCTGGGGGTTAAGTTTTGCTAATTTAGCGATGCGATCGCTATGCAATCCGGCACAATTAATCACAAACTTAGTTGTAAACGTGCCATTGTTGGTTTCTATTACCTGATTTTGACCACTGGGGACAATTTTCAAGACTTTGGTATTTAAGCGTAAATCTCCCCCTTGCTTGGCAATTAATTCTGCGTATTTTAAACAAACTTGCTTGTAATTAACAATTCCAGTTGAGGAAACCCGAACCCCACCAACGCAACTGACATGAGGTTCAATTTCTCTAACTTCTTCAGGACTAATTCTCTGAACTGGGATGTTGTTTTCTAAGCCACGTTGGTACAGATTTTCTAAACGTGGTAATTCTTCTTTATCTGTAGCAACTATTACTTTACCACAAACTTCATGATCAATACCATGTTCTTGACAAAACTCTACCATTGAGCGACTACCGTCGCGGCAAAATTTGGCTTTAAAACTCCCCGGTTTATAGTAAATTCCCGAATGAATAACACCGCTATTGTTACCTGTTTGGTGAAAAGCCCATTGACTTTCTTTTTCTAGCACTAAGATTCGTGCATGAGGATAGTTTTTACCCAAAGCCATCCCTGTGGAAAGTCCAACTATTCCCCCACCAATAATCGCAAAATCATACATTGGTACTATTACACCTACAATGAAAACTGTTGAGAGTATTGTACAGAGAAAAGTTAATCTCAGCATTCAGCCGTCGGCTATCAGCTATCAGATTGAGTCAAAATTTACCATCCAACCTACCAGAAAGCCGAATGCTTATGACCAAACTTTCCAAGGAGCTTTACCCGTTTGCCACAATTCTTCTAGATAGTTTTTATCTCTTAAAGTGTCCATAGGTTGCCAGAAGCCACTGTGTTTAAAAGCAGATAATTGTGCTAAATCTGCTAATTTTTCTAATGGTTCTTTTTCCCACACAGTAGAGTCATCACTAATAAAGTCAATTACATCTGGTTCTAAAACAAAATAACCACCATTTACCCAAGCACCTTCACCGTCTTGTTTTTCCCGAAAGCTAGTAATTTTAGTTTGTTCTTGTGCCAGAGAAATTGCTCCAAAACGACCTGCCGGTTGCACTGCGGTCAGGGTAGCTAAGGTCTTTTGTTCTTGGTGAAATTTGATTAATTCGCTGATATTTATATCACTAACACCGTCACCATAAGTAAAACAAAAAGTATCATTACCCAGATGCTCACGGACACGCTTTAAACGCCCACCAGTCATAGTATGATCACCTGTATTTACTAAGGTGACACGCCAAGGTTCTGCATAGCCGGAATGTACGTTCATTTGATTAAAACGCATATCAAAAGTAACATCTGACATGTGCAAAAAGTAGTTAGCAAAGTATTCTTTAATTACGTAACCTTTGTAACCGCAACAAATGATAAAATCGTTAATTCCGTGAGCAGCGTAAGTTTTCATAATATGCCAGAGAACTGGCTTACCACCGATCTCAACCATTGGCTTGGGTCTAACACTGGTTTCTTCACTAAGACGTGTACCAAGCCCACCAGCTAAAATTACTGCTTTCATATAATCTCCTTGGATAAATATTTGCTGGTAGATTGTTATTTCACTTGATCAGGATTCAGAGGATGCACAATCAAAGGGGTAAATTTGGTTTTGACTCTATTTATTTCTACACACAATCTAGTGAAAAAAGTCAGAAAGTAAGAAAGCTTGTTTTATCAGCTTTTTACCTTTTCTCAATCGATAGTTATTTCAGCCAAGCTGCACTAGAAATAATGTAGCTAAAAATTGAATCGTCAACATGAAGGAAAGGTAAATTCAGTTATTTTATATGTAAAAGGTTGGTAAAAAAATAATTAATCCAAGACTCGTTAACAAAACTCATAATCAGGACAATAAACTAAAATAATTCACCGAATTTTCATCTACCGCTAAAGGGATGATTTTATCTGGACTTTAAATTAAAAAAATCTAGTTAGAGCTTTTTTGTTATTAATTTTTACCGTGATTTTCAGTTATCTTAACTACAGAATTAAAATTGTTAATCATTAATTTTGTGAAAATGTCTAGAACCCCGACTTCTCAGAGAAGTTGAGGATCTATGTTTCACATAAATGCTATAGCAATCCGATCTGAGTTGTGAACTGACTTTTGGAGAGAAAGGAACAGGAAAGAGGTAGCGTTCATGAATGATTTAGGATTGCTATATATTTATTTACATCATATTTCAGGTAAATGAGGTACAAAATTTAGGAACAAAATCTTATGCCAAGAGACTTTCCACTCTGTTCCCCGTTAAGAGTTCCCTGTTCCCTGTTGTAATAATTTATCTATTCATAAGTTATAGAGACGTTGTATACAACATCTCTATGTAAGGTTATATAAAAATGTAAATTAACTTTTTCCTTCCTCTTACCTAGCTTGCCTAGCAATGCTTAAATTTTGGAATAAATTATCACATTTATTTGTGATGACAACACAAATATTACTGATGGCTTGTTGATAATTATCCATGTCATCTTGCTCAAGAGAAATTTTGGCAGCTGTGTGTAAATCTTCTATGGCATAGTTTTGGTATTGCTGTGATTCTTTTTCTCCACCATATTGGGCTAGTTCGTAGTGAACCATGCCACGTTTAAGATACACTTTAGCTAGGTGAGGATTAATTTTAATTGCTTGATCAAAATCGGCGATCGCCTGTTTGTATTCGGCTGCGTAATTGCTGCTATACTGAGCGATTTGGTAACGCACTAGACCACGTTGAAAGTAGGCTTCTGACTTAGCTGGGTTGAGAGCGATCGCTTGGGTAAAGTCCTGAAGAGATTTTTGGTATTCTTGTTGAGAATTAAGGCTATATTTAGCTATCTGAAGCCGCACAATACCGCGTCTAATATATGCCTCAGCTTCTTTATCATCCAGCCGCAGGGCGGTATTAAAATCATTTAGTGCTTGCTTGTATTCTTCCTCTGGCTCACTACTATAATCAGCTAACATATAGTAGGCATTACCCCGATTTACATAAGCTTTGACTTCTTGGGGGTTGATTTGTAAGGCTTGGTTATAATCTGCTAGAGCGCCTTCATAGTCTTTGAGATTATACCGAGCATTACCACGGTTAATTAATGCTTTGACGTGAACGGGATGTTTCCGAATTGCTTGAGTAAAGTTATCAATTGCTAGTTGATAATTACGTTGTTGATAAGCAGTTTCACCTTGTTGGTATTGATCAGCAAAAGTTAAATTTGTATCTGTGGACTGTTCATTTTTAGTTGCAGCAATCAAAGCTTGTTGAGTATAAGGATTTGGTTGGGAAACTAGGGGACGAGTAAATTTAATCATCACATCTAAATATCCCAATAACCCAATACCTAAAACACTACCAAGCACTGCATAGGATTTGAACTTGTTTCTAGTTTGAGGAGTGGCAATTGAGTGATATGCTGGCTGCCAATTATAAATAGGTGAACCTGTGACTGTTGTCTGTGGAATCCGGGGAATAGGTGTATAATGCCTCTTAGGCTTTTTGTGTGGTTGTAAATGAACTCTAGAAGCGATCGCCTCCAAGGAAGGAAAGGGATCTCGTCCACCCAAGCGCAAAGCCCTCTCACACCAAGGACAGCTATCTAAGTGATTACTGTATCTATGCTGAGAATTAACCGAGCAAGTAATTAAATTTACCTCTGTTTCCGCTATAGCTGCTAACCAAGTTTGAGCAGTAGGACGCAGTTGGGGGTTGTGGTGGCCATCCTCAAAACAACGGATAAACAAATCTTGTAAACTGGGATGCAGAATTTCCCAAGGTGGAGCGATCGGTGTAGGCAGGTAAGGAACTTTGCGTTTTTGACTGTAAGTAAAATGACCAGCAATAATTCTGGCTTCATAGGGGGGAGGTTCTACCATCCCTTGAAAAATCCCAGAAAATGGGTGTGTACCTTCCATTAATAATTGAAAGATTAGCACCGCCAACCCAAATAAATCATGAGTAGGAGAGCGATCGTAATCAGCAAAAGTCTTATTTTGTAATTCTGGTGGTGTAAACTCTGGCTTACCTACCCCACAGCGATAAACTAAATTTTGCTCTCTTTCACTAACCTGAAAAGAGTCTGTATCTACCAAACTGACTAAAGCCGTGTCACTGACCAAAATATTAGATTCATTCACATCACCAACACAGTAATTACTGGCGTGTAAAGCAGCAAACGCCGCCGCCAGATTGCGAGCTGTCCGCAGCAAATACTGATAATTAAATAGTGGACAATGTTGGCGACGTGTCCCCGGATTATAAAAATCCATAATTGGCCGCATTCCCCGAATACGCGGCATTAAAAAGCCAATAATCCCACCACTACCATCCGCCGCATATAACAATTCTTGAGGCCAAGCAATAGAAATATGTCCTAAACTGGCTGTCGGGTTTTCCGGTGGGTTAGCCAACATTGCTTGTAGTTTCTGGCCAGCAGTGAGAGTAGGCTTGTGATAAATCTTCGCCACCAAATTTTCATCTGATGGAACTGCATATATACAAGCTTCACCCCCACGCCCTAAACTGGCCGTGAGGTTAATAATTTCCTGTTCAGGAAGACAACGTAGTACCTGCATGTTTGAATTACGGTTCTAGCGGTTTTCATTCTGGTAAAACGCACCTTGATGGAGGATGAGGGGGAGGAGGGGCAGGGGGAAAGAGACGCGGTGACGCGGTGACGCGGTGACGCGGAGAAAGAAAGACAAAAAGATTCTTCCCTCTCCCCTCTCCTTGCGGAGACGCTACGCGGTAAGCGAACGCGAGTGCGTGTCGCAAAAGCGACTCAGCTATGCCGGAGGCTTTACACCGTGTCTCCCCTCCCCGCGTCTCCGTGTCTCCCCTCCCCGTGTCTCCCCTCCCCGTGTCTCCTATCACTTCCGACACAACTTCCCATTCTTCACCTGTACCACTGGCTGATTACAGCGTCTAACTAATTGCTCGTCGTGGGTGGTCACTATGACGGTAGCTCCAAAAGAATTTAATTTTTGGAGAATTTGCATTACTTGCCAAGAGTTATCAGGGTCTAGGTTGCCTGTTGGTTCATCTGCTAATAATAGGGGTGGAGTACCAACGATCGCTCGTGCAATACTTACTCGCTGCTGTTCTCCTCCAGAAAGTTGATCAGGGAAGCGATCGGCTTTGGATAATAAACCGACTAATTTTAAAGTGGGTTCTAAACGTCTTTGAATTTCTTTGCGTGTATAACCTTGGGCTTGTAAAACAAAAGTGACATTTTCGGCTACGGTGCGCTGGGGGATAAGTTTGTAATCTTGAAAGACAATCCCTATCCGCCGACGTAATAACGATAGGCGATCGCCCCGCAATTTAGCCACATTGATATCATCAACCATCACTTCTCCCTTTGTCGGTAACTCCTCACCATACAAAAGTTTCAAAAAAGTGGACTTCCCAGAACCACTAGACCCAGTAATAAATAAAAATTCCCCTTTCTTAATCTCTAGATTTACGTCAGATAAAACACTAGAGCCATTTTCATAAGTTTTAGTAACAGACCGTAATTCTACTATTGTTTTAGATTGATTATTATGCTGTTGATTGTTTTGATCTCCTGGCTCAACTGTTTGATCAGTCTTTCCCTGAGTCGTTGTTATTGGCATTTAAGCTTCCTCACATCCACCAGCCGAAAACCATTGTCAAAATCATGATTCCCAGGTCAACCTGGGAAAATGATCATCACAAAGAAAAAATCAATAATTTTGTTCAGCGATCAGTACACACTCTTCACCCGCAAACGGTAGACCAGAGCTTTAAGTGCAAACTCTGGTAAAGCTAACATTCGCTTCCAGCGCCAAGGCTCTTGATACAAGCGGTATAGCCACTCTAAATTATTATTAGCCAACCAAGACGGGGCGCGGGTTTTCGTCCCTGACCAAATATCAAAGCTACCACCCACCCCAATCCAAATAGTTTGCGGGCAGAGATGGCGATTTCTGGCAATCCAGAGTTCTTGGCGGGGTACTCCCAAACCTACTAAAATTACCTGTGGCTGCAATTGAGCTAAAGTTTGCAGTAATTGTTCTTCTTCCTCTAGAGAATGATAACCGGAGTGAGTACCTGCTATGTTCAAACCTGGAACTCGCTGCTGCCAAAAATCTGCTGCTGTGGCGGCTACTCCTGGCGCTCCTCCATAGAAAAATACTTGAGATGAAGCTTGTTGCCCCAGAGCTACTAATAGTTTTTCCGCTAACTCAATGCCAGGGCAGCGTTGTACTTTTTGCCCTAATAGCCAGCGTAAGTACAGAACTACCCCAGCTCCATCAGGAATGACTAAATCAGCATTACGAATTACTTCAGCCAGGTGTGGGTTGCGCTCTGCCTGCATTGTCATTTCGGCATTGAGCGTTACTGTATGCGTTCCTTGATGTTGTTGGAGGCGTTCTAATAGCCAGTCTGGATAGCTTTTCAGCACATGTACTGGCAACCCCAATACTGAAAATGCTCTAGGGGATTGAGACATATTGTATTCTAATTAGGCTAACAGTTATAACACCAAGATGATATCGAAGGTTAGTTTAGCAAATTTTTTCTAATGCAGATTTTGCCTATCAGCCCACTTTGGTCAACTAGATGGGCGATCGCCAAACTAAATCTAGCGGGACAACAGAAAACAAAAATCAACTCGACTAGTCTATGAGTTAATAGTTAAGGTAAATTTGCCCTCATGAAAGCATCCAAGGCTAATATTCGCAGATACAATGTATAAATATTTGTGGGTAGAGCTTTTGAGTGACCATTGCTGGTAATTGTGCTTTCATAGTAGAGATACTTAAAATCTGTATATCTGATGACTTTTTATTAGACTCAATTATCAAGTTAGTGTCAAGGGTGGAAGTGAGCTATGAGTAAAATTCGGATCGCTCTCATTGAAGATCATGATCTTACCCGTGTGGGCATTCGCACAGCTTTACTACAAAAAGAAGAAATTGAAGTAGTAGGGGAAGCTGCCAGTGCTGCTGAGGGATTACAAATGTTAAAGCAATTACAGCCAGATATTGCGATCGTCGATATTGGTTTACCAGATAAAGACGGGATTGAACTCACCAAGGAAGTCAAGGCCAATAGTGAGAGCGAAGAGTTATCAACTAGGGTGTTAATTTTGACCCTGAAAGACAATAAGGAATCCGTGCTGGCGGCTTTTGCAGCTGGGGCAGACTCCTACTGTATGAAGGATATTAAATTTGATAATTTGCTGGAAGCAGTGCGTGTAACCTACAATGGCAACGCCTGGATTGATCCCGCGATCGCCCGGATTGTATTGCAACAAGCACAACAAAATCAACCGAAACCAGAATCGATCGCCCCAGATCCAACTCTCACCCCTACCTCTTCAGAATCAGCCGAAACTATACCAGCTATTGACCCCCATGCTTTGACAGAAAGAGAGTTAGAAGTGCTACAGTTAATAGTCGAAGGCTGTAGCAATGCCGTAATTGCGGAGAGACTTTACATCACCATTGGCACTGTAAAAACTCATGTTCGCAACATTCTCAACAAGCTATGCGCCGACGATCGCACTCAAGCCGCAGTCCGCGCCCTGCGTTCTGGATTAGTAGGATAGAGTGAATCAAGTTAAATCAATCACCATAATCGAGGAGAAAGTAGAGTAGTAAATGACTAATTAATTATTAATTTAGATAAATTTTTTGCTGGTTATCTGGTAATCAGTAAAAAAAATTTGGCACTATCTTGCCGTTCAAGTATCTAGAAATATAGTCAACTATGACTCAAAAAGAGTTAGATAAGCTCAAGCTGATGGTGGTAGACGATGAGTTAGACAACTTGGATTTACTCTACCGCACCTTTAGGCGAGATTATAAAGTATACAAAGCCAATAATGCTTTTGATGCCTTGGAAATCCTAGAACGAGAAGGCGAAATGGCTGTGATTATCTCTGATCAAAGAATGCCTGACATGAACGGCACAGAGCTACTCAGTCGCACAGTAGAACGTTTTCCCGATACCATTAGGATTTTGTTAACAGGGTTTACTGATGTTGAAGATTTAGTAGATGCGATTAACTCTGGTCAAGTCTTCAAATACATTACTAAACCTTGGAGTCCCGATCGCCTCAAAGTTTTAGTAGAGCAAGCCAGTGATACATATCGAATCGTCAAAAAACGTACCTTGGATTTACGCAGGGCTTTACGAAGAGAATCTCTATACAATGCTGTAAATACGGCAATCAGAGAGTCTTTAGACTACGATGGTATGCTCCAAAAAATTGTGGCAACGATTGGTCAAACTTTTAACGCCATCAGTTGTACACTGAGGCCAGTCGAGAGCGATCGACTCGTAGAGACAGAATTTTCCTATCAAGATCCTAAATCTCTTCAGTCCTATCCCGTTTTTAACTCCCAACCATTAATCGAAGAAGTCTTTGCCAATCGTCTCCCTAAAGTCACTCCAGACGTTTCTGAAGGTCTTGCTTGTCAATCCTTAGTCGTTCCTTTAATCTACCAGCAACACCTACTAGCCGTCATGGCTATCTATAAATGTGACCATCAACATCCTTGGCACGATGAAGACATTCAACTGATCACAAGTGTCGCTGAACAAGCAGCTTTAGCCCTTTCTCAAGCAAAACTTTATCAACGCCTACAAGAAAAACAACAGCAAATCCGAGCAGAGTTAGAAGTAGCTCGCCAAATTCAACATAACCTCCTGCGTCAAACTTTACCCAATGTAGAAGGAACTAGAGTCCAAGCCTGTTGCTTCCCAGCACGAGAAGTAGGCGGAGATTTCTTTGAAGTATTTGTTCATCCCAAAGGAGATTTATGGTTAGCAGTAGGTGATGTTTCTGGCAAAGGTGTACCCGCAGCCCTGTTTATGGCTAGTGCAATTTCTGTATTACGACGAGAGTTATCCCAAGAAGCACCAGCCGAACCAAATATAGTCATGCAAAATCTTAACTATGCTTTAGGTGACGACTTAATCAGTAATAATTGCTTTATTACTCTTGTCTTAGCACGCTATACACCCACTACCAAAGAACTTGTCTATGCCAATGCCGGCCACATCTATCCCTTTGTCTGGTCATCCCAAACAACTACTAACAATACCCAACCTGATTACCTAAAAGTCCGTAGTGTTCCTCTAGGGATTTTGTCCAAATGGCAAGCCCAATCTGGCCGCCTCACTCTTGCCCCAGGAGATACATTATTGCTGGCTAGTGATGGAATTACGGAAGCACAAGTATCCACCAACTTCAATGGGCATATAAAAGCCCAACCGGGTAATCAGTTAACTAAGCAGTCTATGCTCAATTCTGAGGGTCTTTGGCAACTGATCCAGGAACAGCCTCAACCCCTTTCTCTTCAAGATTTACTAGCTCGTATCCAAGCAGATCATCATGAGCAAGAAGATGACCAAACTATACTCTCTCTGGAGGTTTTATAAATGATGAAAAGTGAGCTTCACGTACCTAGTGACTTAAGTTTTTTAAGTATCGTAGAAGACTGGTTACTAGGATGCTTAAAAGTACAGCTAGGTGAATCTGTAGACTGGTCACGACAATCTACTCGTCTGCGGCTAGCTTTAGTGGAAGCATATTCTAATGCAGTCCGCCATGCCCACAAAAACAAGCCGAATGTGCCAATTTTACTCAGGTTGGAACTAAAAAACCGGGAGTTAGCCCTGGAAATCTGGGATCATGGTGAAGGTTTTGATATGTCCACCTACTTTCCACCTAATCCGTCAGACAAGAAAGAAGGCGGTTATGGTTGGTTGATTATGAATCGTCTTATGGACAAAGTGGAATATCAGTTACAGGTTAACGGTGCTAACTGTCTCAAGCTGGAAGCTACTCTTCCTGAACTGGTTAAATGAAAAAATAAAGCTTGACTTGACTAAACGCATTACAACACTTTTTAATGCCATGATAGCCATCCCTAAAATATTACCCAAAGTAGGTTTTAGCCAACCTGCAAAACATAGTCCTTATGTCCTCTGTCTTCAGGAATAAACACTTAGGTTTATGCAAGATTTATACCTAGATTTAGGTATATTTTATTTAGCAAAATTATTAAGAAATATTAATAGCTATAATAACTTTTGCTAACTTTATTTGATTTATTGGGGTTACTTATCAAATACTGGAATCAAGGTCGCTGTGTAATGGCTAAAAAGCCCGTTTGGCCAGTGTAAAAAGCGTCAGATTTGAAACCAAGATAATAAACTCCAGTTATGAAAAGTTTATTTTGCTTATCACCACGCTATCGTCTAGATGATGAACTGACTTGGCTAGAGGGCATTGATCCCAGTCGTCATTACTGGATTGCCATCAATGGAGATAAAAATCTAACTATAGCCCTACCAGGATTAATAGTTGATTCCCTGAATGAGTTGAAGAAATTTATCCGCCAGTTTCGATCGCTCCAGCCTGGTGAGAAAATGACTTTAACCAGAATTGCTAGTAGTTGCACTATTCATTGTGTTTCTACTAACTGCTACGCCGTAGAAACGGAAATTAATCATGCACCTGTATGGCACTTGTTTGATCAAGAGACTTTAGATAGCTTGTTAATGACAGCCCATCCAGATTGGCAATGTGCGCCTGCTGATGTAGAGTTGGCTAGAAAGATGTTATTACGCTCTTTAGAACAAACAGTTGTAAGCAAAACTTAAGTTTATTTGTCTGGTGGACGCAGAGTTAGTAAATCTTGGGGAGAAGCTAAAAGTTTAATTTTGGTTTCCACAATTTGTTTGTCTGGATTCAGAATGAACAACCAGAGGACATTGACACCACACCAAGAAGTTTCTGCTTTTCCTGTTACTTGAATTTGGGTGTAATTATGGGGTAAATTCTCGCTGATTCCTTGGCGGGGAGCGGCTTTTATACCTTGGGCTTCTTGTTGTAAATAATTAGCGATCGCCTCTTTTCCCACAATCCCCTCTTCAAAGGGAGGATACATCACACCATCAGCTGCAAACAAAGCCGCAGTTTCCTCAAACTCTCCAGCATTAAGGCTGGCAAAATAATGGAATATGCAGGGTTCTGTCATTCCCTCAATCTGAAAATCACTAACCATAAGCAATTGAAAATTCAAAATTCAAAATTCAAAATTCAAAAAGTCATTATTGTGAATTAGCTATTGTCTCCCCTCTCCCCTCTCCTTGCGGAGACGCTACGCGAACACCGCGTCTCCCCTCTCCCCATTCCCCCATGATAAGAATAGTTCCCAGGTGTTACCCTGAGAACTATCAACTGGCAAAACATTGAGGTTGGGAGGATATTAAAAAACGCTTAGTCAGCCAAGGGGTCAATCCCCATATCAGTAACTACTTTTCTCAAAACTGTAATTTGTTGACCAAAATCTAATTGCTTTAATGTCTCTAGAACCTGTACACCATCACGAGAAATTCGATAACCAGCAGGTACAGGTACAACAAAACCTTTTACCATCAATTCTGATAATTCATACCAGAATGCTAATTTTGTATTGGCACTAAGGATGCCGTAGGAACGGGAAAACTGAGTATTTTTCTGAGCAACTAAGTCGCGCATAACTTCCAGTTGCTCGTTATGAGACATTTGTTTAATTTGATTTAACAAACCTTCAGCTAATTGTAAACGAGCTGCACCTGTAGCGGCTGGTGTGATGGATTTCCCCATCTCTGTGTAAACATACCAAAGCACTGCCAGCTGATCATCTACGCTGAGAGCTTTAAATACGGTAATCGCAGAAGCAACGGCATCTCCTGGCTGGGTGCTGTAGTTGAGGGTGGTAGAGTAGCGGGTAGAAGCTGAATCAGAAGTGAAAGTCATGATTACTCCACAGTCAATTAACTTTGTTACCTGTGAATTATTCAGAGGCGTTTAACCCCTCGACTCCCATTCTGCATTATTTCTTTACAAACGGCAAATAAAATTTGCAAATGGTATGTGTAGTAAATTCTGAATGATAAGTATTGACAAAGTGGTGTATAATGGTGTAAGCACAGACTGCCTAATTAACTAGATTAACAAAATGAATCAATGTGCCTTAATCAGCAGTAGTGAAGTAAAAGAAAAAGCCAAAGAATTGGGGTTTCACAAAGTTGGCATTGCTGCTGTAGATGACGCAGATGCAAAAGAGGCACAAAGATTGCAAGCATGGATAGAACTTGGCTATCATGCAGATATGGCATGGATGGAAAACCCCAAACGTCAAGATATTAGGTTAGTCATGCCAGAGGTGCGATCGCTCATTTGTGTAGCCTTAAATTACTACACACCACATCAGCATTCCTCTGATCAAGAAGATGCCAAAATCTCCCGCTATGCTTGGGGAAGAGACTATCACAAAGTCATGCACAAAAAACTCAAGCAACTGGCTACCTGGCTAGAATCCTTAGATGCAAGTGTGAAAACTAGATATTATGCAGATACAGGGCCAGTACAAGATAAAGTTTGGGCGCAAAAAGCAGGTATTGGCTGGATTGCTAAAAATAGTACAGTTATTACGCGGGAGTATGGTTCTTGGGTATTTCTGGGAGAAGTTTTAACCAATTTGCAACTAGAGAGCGATCGACCACATACAGAACATTGTGGCACATGTACTCGATGCTTACAAGCTTGTCCTACAGGAGCAATTACTCAACCATTTGTCATAGATGCCGATCGCTGCATAGCCTATCACACAATTGAAAATCGTGCTGATGAACTACCAGAAAAAATTCAACCCCATTTACAAGGATGGGTAGCTGGTTGCGATATTTGCCAAGATGTATGTCCTTGGAATCAGCGTTTTGCACAAGCAACAGATATCACAGATTTTCAACCTTATCCTGGGAATTTAGCACCGAAACTGGTAGAATTAGCCCAAATCTCAGAGGAGGAGTGGGACAAACAATTTACAGCATCAGCACTGCGACGTATCAAACCAGAAATGCTCCGAAGAAACGCCCGTGCTAATCTTGACGTATCTAAGCAAACTAATGACCCAGAAAGTAATAATTTTTGATTTCGATGGGACGATCGCTGATACAGTAGATGCTTTAGTAAGTATTGCCAATCGTTTAGCTTTACAGTTTGGTTATGTACCAATTACACCCTATGAACTAGCTTTATTGCGAAACTTAACTGCTAGAGAAATTATTAAACATTCAGGTGTTTCTCTCTTAAAAATTCCCTTTTTAGTCAAAAGAGTTAAAGCAGAATTAAAAAACAAGATTCGGGAATTACAACCTATAACCGGCATTCAAGAAGCCTTAATAGAACTTAATAATCATGGTTATAAGTTAGGGATAATAACTTCTAATTCCCAAGAAAATGTTACCGAGTTTCTTAAATACCATAACTTAGATTACCTATTTGATTTTATCTATTCTGGTGTAACAATTTTTGGAAAAACAACTATTATTAATAATGTCTTACGGCAGAAGCAACTAAAAACCAATACAGTAATTTATGTAGGTGATGAAACTAGAGATATAGAAGCATCTAAAAAAGCTAATATTAAAGTAGTTGCAGTAACTTGGGGTTTTAATTCCCCTGAAGCACTAGCGCAACAAAATCCAGATTTTTTAATTAATCAACCTATTGAACTGCTAGATGTAGTGCAAAAATGTTAATTAGTATTCAGCCACCAGTTGCACACAATACTATTCTGAATTCTGACCGGATGCGGAGCGTCTGGAGGCTCTGCTCCTAACTCCTGTCGCATACATTAGATATCTCCAGAAATTAAAGATGCTTAATCCTAGAACCCTTGTAGAGACTTTCCATGGAACATCTCTACATTCTTTTTCAGAGATAAGTCTTGATGCAAAATCATTTACACATCAACATCAATAATTGACAAGGATGAAAACTATCCATCTGCGTCCATCTGCGTCCATCTGCGTCCATCTGCGTTAAATATCCATTTCTCTATTTTCTTGGGTAATTAATTTTGCCGAGGTACTTACTTAAATTTTTTCACAAATTATTTAGAAGTCATCTATAGCAATCCTAAATGAAATATGAACAAATCCCATGCCATATACCCATCCTTAATTAGTAAGTTTATGACTCAAATCGGATTGCTATATTAGTCTGAAACTTCAGACGCAACACAAGTATTAATTAACTCTTCAACTCCCGCAACTGGGAAAATTCGAGTATTTAATTGCCGAGAAACTTCTTCTACACTCAGATCATCTAAAAAGACTAATTCACCGTGTTTTAACATCACTTGAGGTAATAAAATTCCCTCTCCTAAATCTTGTCCTTTTAAGTTTAAAAGTAAATCATGGCCAGTAATTAAACCGGTGACACTGATTTTTTGTCCCCAATAGTCGCTACACAAAGCTTGCATCTTTACTTCTAAACCATCAACAGCATTTAACTGTTGCACAATTGGTTGGAATGCTTTTTCTACTGCATTACCTACCACCCAAGTTAATTTTCTTGTAGGTGTAACTTTTGGTGGTAATAATTCCGTTGCGGCTTGGGTAAATTGTTTGATAAATAAACGAATAGAACCGACACCATTATCTATTTGCGGGTAATCTTCATATTCTGCTTCCGTCGGTAATTCTTCCCCAGCAATTAAAAACCACTCATCGGCTAACCAAACCACGCTAGAATCAAATTTAGCACGAAATTCTTTAATTAGCGATCGCACCTGCAAAATTACTTCTTTTGCTTTCTCTGGTGTCACCGGAATTAATTCATCTTCTGGAGGACGAAACCGCGTTAAACCTACAGGAACTACAGCCACTGAAGCCACGGCGGGTATTTCTCCCGTATGGAAAGATGCTAAATTTCTTAAAGTGGTTTCTAAATGTTGACCATCATTTATCCCCGGACAAACCACAACTTGGGCATGAATTTGTAAGCGTCTTTGTTGAAACCATTTAAGCTGTTCTAAAATTTGTCCAGCCCGTTGATTTTTTAATAGCCTAATTCTAATTTCTGGTTCTGTCGCATGAACAGAAACATATAAAGGTGACAAACGCATTTGTTCAATGCGTCGCCATTCTTTCTCAGATAAATTCGTTAGTGTGAGATAAGAACCATATAAAAAACTTAAGCGGTAATCGTCATCTTTGAGATATAAACTGGAACGCTTCCCCGGTGGTTGTTGATCAATAAAGCAAAAGGGACAACGATTATTACACTGAATTAACCCATCAAATAAAGCTGTTTCAAATTCTAACCCTAAATCATCATCATAATCTTTTTCAATTTCGATCAAATGGGTTTTCCCCTTGCCATCTAATACTTCTAATTCTAAAAATTCATCTGCACATAAAAATTGATAATCAATTAAATCTCTTGGTGGTGTGCCATTAATAGATACAATTGCATCTCCTGCCTCAAAACCAATTTCAGCAGCGATAGATTCTGGTAGCACTCTGGTAATTTTCGCAGGTTTAATAGTAGACATAAGACAATTAAAAATTAAAAATTAAAAATTAAAAACTAACTAAAAATCAGCTTCATTCATGAGGATAGGATATCGGACAAAACAGACATAATTTTTATTTTATACGCAATTTTCCCAAATTTACTAACAAATTGAAATTCGGAAAACTAAATCACGTCTAGATTTCTTACAGCAGATTGTAGGTAAATAAGGTATAAATTTTAGGAACAAAGCCTTATGCTAGGAGACTCTCAAGCTTCCTGTTCGCTGTTCCCTGCTGTAATTTTAAATTTTGAATTGATAGGTATTTGGTTCAAAATCAATAGATAGTGATGAACAGGATTAGGTAACGGATGGAAAAATTTTACAGCAGATTGCAGATAAATGAGGTGCAGAATCTAAATTCAAAGCCAGACATCAAGCCAGTTTTACTCCTGAGTTCTGAGTTCTGAGTTCTGAGTTCTGAGTTCTGAGTTCTGAGTTCTGAGTTCTGACTCCTACCTGCTATCTTAGTTGTTTTTTAACACACCGTAAGAAATCGCTACTAAAATCGATGCCCCAAAAGCCAAGCGATACCAGACAAACACCCAAGTATCTTTAGTTTGCAGATAACGTAGTAGCCAGGCAATAGATAGGTAAGAAAATATAAACGCGGAAAATGTCCCCACACCTACCACTAATAAATCTATCTTACCCAATGCCTCTTTAAAAAATTGGTACAAGGTGGCAATAGTTAAAGTGGGTATTCCCAACAAAAAGGAAAATCTAGCAGCTGTTTGTCTTTCTAAACCTAAAAATAAGGCTGTGGTTAAGGTTGAACCTGAACGAGAGACCCCAGGTGCTAAGGCTAACATTTGCCCAAGCCCGATTAATAGCCCATCTAAGATTGTAATACTGTTAAAGTCGCGCTTTCTACTGCCTAATTTTTCTGCTGCACCTAATAATAATGACATGACGATCGACGCAATGGCGATCGTTGTCATACTATTAATGGCTGAACTTTCATCATTTAAGGCTTTTTTCAGTAAAAATCCTCCGCCTAGTGCGGGAATAGTCCCCACAGCTATCCCTACCAATAATTTCCATTCTTCTCTCTGCCAATCTTTCTCTTTGACGGCTCTTAAACCACCTTTTAAAATCGAGCTAATATCTGTCCAAAAGTAAATTAAGACAGCAATCACGCTACCAAATTGAATTGTCGCCAAAAAAGCTTTTGAACCTAAAGCATTCCAGTTAAAAGCTTTTGCACACACTTCTAAATGGGCTGTACTGCTAATGGGTAAAAACTCTGTAATTCCCTGTACTATGCCCAAAATAAATGCCTGTAACAGTTCTGCAATCAGGTTTTCCCCAGTAACTCCCACTTGTAGCAAGTGAGAAGTAAGTAAATTGATATCCGCAATTGTGATTGCTGTCATTAAATAGACTCCACAAGTAAGTAATTCAAAATACAAAATTCAAAACATGAGTCAGGATAAGCATTCTGGCTGTTGTGCTAGTTGAAAACCTAACAGCTAAGGATGGGTAATTTTAGCAAATTATTCAAAGCTGTGAGCATTCAACCGTCAACTTTCAGCTTTTGTTGGACAAAATTTGGTGTGGTCAGGCGGGGCTACCCCGCCCCTACCATGTAATCTCTTGTTTTTCCAGGCAACATCCGATCTACGCAAATTTAAGGTATACTAATAATGCCCCCAGGGGGGATTTGCAAATGTGATATTGTAGATAAGTAAAGTTTAGTAACAAATATTAAAAACTTTGATTAATCCTACATTCTTCTCCTATTCTGCTGTTGATATTGATGACACTAAAACCCAAAGCCAGGTCATCGACTTAGCTAGTGCAATCTCTCGTCGTCAAATTTGGTCAGTATTTGCGGCGGCAGTATTTCTGGTAGCAGTGCCTGTATTTGTGGAAGCGCCCTTAGTGCGATCGCTTCCTGGTGTGAGTTTAGCTCTAACTGGATTTTGGGTGTGGTTAAGTTTTACCTTGATGTCTCGCCCAAATACCTATCTTTGGGGTGATTTACTTTTGGGTTTTAGCTGGAGTTGGTTAGCAGGAGCGATTTATTGGGGTTGGTTCCGTTGGGAACCTGTGTGGCATCTGCCCATAGAATCAATTGGCCTACCTTTTGCTGTGTGGTGTTTGCGGCGTAATTGGGGAAAAGTCGGAACTTGGTTTTATTTAGGCTCTTTATTTGGCACAGTATTAACTGATATTTACTTTTATTTAGTAGATTTAATGCCTTACTGGCGGCAAATCATGGTAAACCCTAGCGGAGCATCACAAATCTTACAGAATGCCTTAACAAAAGTACAAACTCCTTGGGGTCAAGGATGGGCAGTGACTCTGGCTTTAGTGCTAATGAGCGTGGGAATTATTTCATTAAGTAACAAGCAACGCCACCTGTATGCCTTTGGGGGAGCGGTTTTGAGTACAATCTTAGTGGATAGTCTATTTTTACTTGCAGCAGTCCTGGCTTAAGTGTTAAGCAAAGTTAAGTTAAACCCAATCATAGCCAAATATTGTTGATATTAATAGGCTGTATATTATTCTCTGATAGCGTGTGTTGATGAAGCGATCGGCTATCAGCACTCAAATCAAGTAGGCAAGAGCAAAACTCTCAACAGGTTGACACCCTCAAAGGTAAGATTAAATTCAGAGTCAACTAATACTCAAAAAGCTCCTAAATTTAAGGCTGGGGTATAGTTCGCGCTTCCTACTTCAACCTCTAGTTGATAGCTTTTAGCCTTTAGCTTTTAATTCGGTTTGATGGAAAGAGGTAAAAAAATCGTGAAAGGATTGGTGCGTTTATTATCAGTGTTTACTCTGTTGCTGGGTTGCTGGGGTTGGTTAGGAACTAATCTAGCCCAAGCTGCCAGTTTTAACAGCCTAACTCTCAATCAATCGCCAGTTTTGGCCGTTGAACTACGAAACCGAGCAGATGATAAATTAGGAACTGATTTTGGTAAAAAAATTGATTTGAACAATACCAACGTCAGAGCTTTCCAACAGTATCCAGGGTTGTATCCCACTCTGGCTAAGAAAATCATCAAAAATGCTCCCTACTCCAAAGTAGAGGATGTATTTAATATCCCCGACTTGAGCGATCGCCAAAAACAAATTTTACAAGCTAACTTAGAGAACTTCACTGTTACCCAATACGAAGCTATCTTTAACGAAGGCGACGATCGCTTTAACAACGGCATCTACAGATAACAAAGGAAATCGGGCATAGGGCATGGGGCATGGGTGTAGGGTTTAGGGTGTAGGGAATAAAAAATAATTTCTCCCCCTTCCTCCCCATCTCCCCATCTCCCCATCTCCCCATCTCCCCATCTCCCTCTACCCCTCCTCTAGCCTTGTCTGAACTAGATATCACTCGTCAATTTGATGTTTTAGTAGTCGGTGCTGGCGCAGCTGGACTTTATACAGCTTTGTGTCTGCCAGAATCCCTACAGGTCGGCTTAATTACCAAAGAAACGGTTTCTCTCTCCGCCAGTGAATGGGCGCAAGGTGGTATCGCTGCCGCCGTTTCTCCTGAAGATTCTCCTAAACTACATGTAGAAGACACATTAAAGGCAGGGGCGGGTTTATGCGATGTGCCAGCCGTAGAATTTTTGGCACAAACAGCCCCTAGCTGTATTCAAAGTTTAGTTGACTTGGGCGTAGCATTCGATCGCCACGATAATAGATTAGCTTTAACCCTAGAGGCTGCCCATTCCCGCAACCGAGTTCTACATGCAGCCGACACCACGGGAAGGGAAGTTACTACTACACTCACAAACCAAGTATTACGCCGCCCCAATATTCAAGTTATCCCACAAGCTTTAGCATTAAGTTTGTGGCTAGAACCCCAAACTGGGCATTGTCAAGGAATCAGCCTGTTTTATCAAGGTAAAATTGTGTGGATCAGGGCTGGGGCTGTTGTATTAGCGACAGGCGGCGGCGGTCAAGTTTTTGCCCAAACTACCAACCCCGCAGTCAGTACAGGCGACGGTGTGGCGATCGCTTGGCGGGCGGGGGCAATTCTCCGCGATTTAGAATTTGTCCAATTTCACCCCACCGCTTTGACTAAGCCAGGGCGTTTTTTAATTAGTGAAGCTGTACGGGGAGAAGGAGCGCATTTAGTTGATGATGAGGGATGGCGATTTGCCTTTGACTATCACCCAGATGGAGAATTAGCACCCAGAGATGTAGTCAGTAGGGCAATTTTTAGCCACTTACAAAAAACCGATGATCCAGCCAGCGCCCATGTTTGGTTAGACATGCGCCCCATTCCCAGAGAAAAAATTAATCACCGTTTCCCCAATATTGTGAACGTCTGTCAGCATTGGGGCATAGATGTGTTTAAAGAACCGATTCCTGTAGCCCCTGCGGCACATTATTGGATGGGTGGAATAGTTGCTGATTTACAAAATCGCACTAACATTCCTGGTTTATATGCTGTGGGAGAAACTGCTAGTACAGGAGTACATGGAGCAAACCGCTTGGCGAGTAACTCCCTATTGGAATGTATAGTCTTTGGGGCGCAAATCGCCCACGTACAAGAAGAAATATTAAAAATCAAAGCAGAATTAACAGCTATTGATCAAGTAATTAGTCCAACTCACTTTGATATGGCTGCCAGTGAGTGGGAAAATCAAAGACAACAAATAGAAGGTATCAGGCAAAAATTACCCAAGCTAGTTTGGCAAAGTGCGGGTATTTGTCGAGAACAATCAAGTTTGGAAAGTGCGATCGCTACAGTTCAATCCTGGCAAAAAGATTTTGCTGCCTTACCCCTCAGTCATTTTCTCTTTAATTTAAGTCCTACAACACCAGCTATTTTTGATATCCAAGATTGTGAATCCCAACTGCGACTCTGGGCAGAAACCCGCAACTTATTAGATATAGCCTACCTCATCCTCAAGAGTGCTGCTTTTAGAACAGAAAGCCGGGGTGGACACTATCGCCTCGATTATCCCCAGCCTGACCCTAATTGGCAAGTCCATACTCTTGTTCAACATGACAATTGGCAAAAATCCCCTGTTCTCACTAAAGGGACTGATACTGTTTCCCTTTCAGATTGATATTAATAGGCAGATGGGGGCAGGGGGGCAAAAGAGACGCGGGGACGCGGGGATGCGGGGACGCGGAGAAAGAAAGACAAAAAGATTCCCCCCTCTCCCCTCCCCGTGTCTCCCCTCTCCCCTCATCCCCCCTAATACTCACCGTCTCCCACTGCCATGTTGGCTATCAGGACCGCCAAAATTGGGGGGAATATAAATACTCTGACTGTCTATCTCTATCTGATTGGCAGTTACATTACTGCTTTCACTCTGGCTGGAATAATTGGCTAAAAAGCTATATAAATTTTTACTCAATTCTGTGACTTTTGGCACTAATACATAAGTAAACACTATGCAGAAAACCATCACACCTGCAATTTTGACATTACTGTCTAGCAACTTTAATAGATTAACCACCATCTCTGCACCCCCGTTGATATTTATTTTTGCTTGCTCTCTATTTATTCAGGGATTGAAACTTCAATTTGCAATGTTTACAAAATACTCAATGCCAGCAGATATATGTTGAATCTCAATTAAAACTTGATTAGTCAGTGATTTAGATCGAGACTTAAACCAAGATGTAGTTAGATTACATAATCTTAATACTTTAATAGAATTGTGAAATATTTGGTTGATTTTTTTCATCAGCCTAAAGTCATAATTCATTTTTATTTATTCAGCCAAAAACCACTGAAGCAGTTATTTATAAGAAATTTTTAACAATTAAACAAATCGACAGAGTAATAACTTTATAAATAATGATTGAATATCTCAATTTATTGCTGATATTTGTGTAGAGTCTTGATTAACTCTTGCTCAAAAGTCTTGATTTATCAATAGTTATAGCATTTAGCACTGGAGTATTGTCAAGAATTGAATATATTTTGCAAAGTAATTTGTCCAACTCTGCCAAGAGGCAATAAATACATTTTTAATAATTAAATCTTATATTGTGTAACCAGCAAGGAATAATACTGTTGTTAAAAATAAAAATTAATTTAATATAATTAGTATTTCTCCGCAAAACGAATTATTATGAAATGCTTTAAGTAGGGAAATCAAGCAAATTCATAGCGATTTTTACCCAGGCGTTTAGCACGGTACATAGCTCTATCTGCTTGTTTAATTAAACCTTCGCTTTCTAGGCTATTGATGGGGTAGAGACTAATACCAATACTGGCAGAAACTTTAGTGGTGTAACCATCTAAGATAATTGGCTCAGTAATCACATTTAAGAGTTTTTCCGCAACTTTACTAGCAATTTGCACATTGGATATTGCTCGTAAAATCACAGTAAATTCATCACCACCTAAGCGAGAAACCGTATCACTTGCACGTAAAGAATTATTAAGGCGTTGGGCAATAATTACCAACAGGCGATCGCCCATTTCATGACCCAAGGTATCATTAACTTGCTTAAACCCATCAAGGTCAATAAACAACAATCCTAACAGCATTTGATGTTTTTCAGCCCAAGCCAAGGATTCATATAAAGTTTCTAGGAAAAACTGACGATTAGATAGACCAGTGAGAGGATCGTGGTAAGCGATATGACGCAATTGGTCTTCTTGGCGTTTTAGTTCATAATTATATTTATATAAATCAGCAGCAGTGCGTTTTAGTTCTTCCTCTAATTGTTTCCGTTGGGTGATATCACGAATCACCCCCACTAAAAAGAAATTTCCCGCCGCATCTTTATGTAGCGATCGCTTAGTGGCAATTAAATGAGTTTTACCATCAGCACCAGTAAATTCTTCTTCATGTTCTTGGGGTTGTTGAGTGCGAAACACTAGCTCATCTTGTTGACGAAATACATCCGCTTCATGTTTAGGGAAAAGTTCATAATCTGACTTTTCGATTAATAAATCATTGGTATAACCAATAAATTGGCAATAAGCTTCATTTAAGACAATCGAGCGATATTGTGCATTTTTTACAAACACGGGATCAGGAATAGTATTTAAAACTTGATGTAGAAATTCTGTCGATCGCTTAAATTCTTCCTGCATATAAGCGATGTAAGATGTCATCACAATTGCAGAACTACTCAAGGTTAGTAATGCAGGGATAATTGGTATCCACAAACCAAACAAAAAAGCCACATAAGTCATCAGAATTAGTATCATCACACAACCCATTAGCATCAAAATACTCATTCTGTGTTGACGGATACGCCAAACTACTACTGCTCCTAGATAAGACCAACCAAAAATCCACAACCATTCTAAGGGGTCAGACCAAACTTTCAGTAAAGGTCTGCCATCAAGAGCAGCAGCAATTAACTCATGGACAAAATAACCTTGCAGTTCCACACCCGAAATAGGTTTAGCTGTACCAACTAAACTACTAGAGTAGGGAATAAACACAAAATCTTGCACACTAGGAGTAGTAAAACCAATTAAAACAATGCGATTGCGAATCCAGCTATCTTCAATCTGATTAGATAACACATCTTGCAAAGATACATAGCGATAAGGACAAAATTGTTTTGAAACATTGCGACAACCAGGTTTGGGAAAATTAGACAAAATTTGATAGCCTTTCGCATCTGCTCCCACATAAGCACCACTATTACTCTCAAATCGAGTAAATATCGCCTTATTTAACTGTAAATATTGAGAATTATCTGCTGCTTTCTTCGGTTGAATGTTGGCTGACTTTAAATATAGTAAAGCCAACTTGAGGGCGAAACTTTCATGTACCTCATTTTCTACATGCCAGTACAACAAACTACGGCGTACTTTACCATCAGGATCATACAAAATATTGTCAAAACCCACTTTATCCCTTTTATTTGAAAGCTGTGGTGCTAAAACTCTAGCATTTTTGTTTTTTGCTAGTAACTCTACAGTAATTAAATTAGGTATGGAATTATAAGCCTTGACTAATTCTGGATAACCAGATGAGACTGGCAAATCCCGATAGATATCTAAACCGATGGCACGGGGTTGATGTTCTTTTAATTTGTGTAATAAATCGGCAATTACTTCATCAGGAATTGGCCAAACCCCTACTCGACGTAAAGATTCTTCATCTATGCCTACAATTGTAATTCGTTCTTCTGGAGCTTCAGGGAGACGTAAACGAAAAAATTGATCTAAAGCAGCTAACTCTAACGATTGTAATAAACCTAAAGAGCGCAACAGCAGCAAGCAAATGGCTATCCCTGAAGCAATTTTTAATTCTTTATATCCTCGCAATCCTTGGCTAAGAGTCTGTTTTAGTCTTGATATATAGCCGATCACAAAGCTAACTAATTGTTGATTCATTCCCATAACCTAGTGGAAGAAATATCCTTTTTTATCTATATTTATCAACTACATGACCAACCTAGCTCACATAAGAATTTTATTCATTTGTTAAATTTTGCTGACATAATTCAGTTTTTAGATATAACCTGGGATAGTTATTTTATAGGAGCATTGATGCTAATGGTTGAGCCAAAAATTTTTGGGAACTATTCTTTATTAATAACAAAGTATATTTATTGTAACTACCCATTGCTAAATTTTTATTGCTAAATTAACATCAGGTCATTTGCTATGTATTAAAATTGAAGTTCAGGTAATTAAGCTTTCGCACCTATCATAACGTACAATGAAAATTGCTCATAGGCTTTTTACTGCATTCTTTCAGTATTTTAAAGTTTAAACTTTAAACTTTGAATAGCTTAACCTCTGATGAGTATATTCTAATTTAACTACAGTATTATTTACGATTCATAATATCCGAGTAAAAGTATTTTTACTTTGTTGTTTTTTCTGGAAATGAACTGATATAAGAACTTCTTGAACGAGCTAGTTTTTCTTAACTTATTGCTATAAATAAATTACCTAAGTTACTACAATTTTGTAGATTTTTTCATAAAAATGTAATGTTAATTAATAATCACTATTTAGAAAAAATATCACGAGATTTTCTGTGCAAGTAACAAAAAATTTCCAGAACGAAGTAACTGATTGCCAAAGTTAGAAAAAGGGTTTTAATTTTTTGTCCCTTATGCTCTGATTGTAACTAGGGCAAAAAGTCTAATAAATTACAGATATTTTAGTTTCAATATAAGACTGGGTAAGGTAAATTTTTGTTCCTTTGGATTGAAACCCTCCCCAGCCAGGCTAACGGTGGGGAGGATGTAAAACGGATGAAACAAGTAATATTCTGTTGATTAGCTTTCTGCTGTGGAGTTTCCAGTGTCGCTATCTTCCTGTAGTAACCAAAGATAGCTAAGGAGTAATTTATCTGATGTATTTGAAGTTGCGGGGGCCTTTATAACCAGTGATATTTGCCAGTTCTTCTAAGTTTTGTACCCCGCTATAAGTTTGACCGTTGATAATCCAAGAGGGGAAGGCTTCAATTTTTGCTGCTTGGCAGAGTTCTACTTTAGCTTTAGGGCTATTTGGATTGCATTCTACCTTGATTTCGTTGTTTTCGAGAATTTTATAAGCTTCTTGACCAAAAAGTAATTTCTGTTCGTGACAGTGCGGACAGGTAAAGGAAACATACTCTTTAGCCTTGACTTGCACCAGATGTTGAGCCAGTGCTATTTCTGATGACCCCGATTTGGTGGTAATTTCCCAACCAAACTCAGGATTAGGGTTTTTTGCAGGTCTAAAAGCACCGATTTGTACAGGTTGGCCGGAAGTTGATTCAGCAATTTCCCCAGAGGTGTTTATTCCTGAGTAGACACCCAAAGTACCAATCAATGTCACCATACCCACGATGAGGGCAAGAAAAAAGATTTGTCCTAAATCTTCCCAATCACGGCCAACAATGGTTAGGGTGAGCATAGACAGGGAGAAGAAAGCCGAGCCAATACAGTATAGACAAAGGGCTTGGATGTTAAAGGCTAGGACATACATTAAGTAGCCGCTAAAAACTGACATGGCGATCGCTCCTATCAACAGCAACCACCAAGTCCAGTATTCTAGCTGTTTGCGAGTTTGCTTATTTTCCTCTGTTTTCCAAACTAAGGGAACTACAGCCAAGGTAAACATTCCAGCGTAAGCCAAAAACCCAAACAAAGCCAATGGCTGACCAAAAACTGTAGCCCAAGCACTGGAAAGGACATCAACACAACCTTTAACACCAGTGGGTGTAGTGCAAGCAGGATTACCACCTGTCAATTTTTCGTAGGTAAGATATCCAGTTATTAATGCACCACAAATAGCGATCGCCCCAATCAAGGGACGTGACCATTTATGAATCCAAGGAGTATTACGACGACGAATCATAGGATTTTATAGAGGATAGGGCAGGGAGGCAGAGGGCAGGGGGGCAGGAGAGACGCGGGGACGCGGGGACGCGGGGACGCGGGGA
>DATGXQ010000628.1:0-1980 GCA_035298905.1 Nostocaceae cyanobacterium
GGGTCGGACGGGTATATTCTTGCTTCCCGTTCAAAGATCTATCCACTGGAAAGTTTTCAGGGGGGCGAAGAGGGGGCTAAGATTAAGTTTTGTTAAGTTTTAATTTCTTAGCTAATTTTGAGTAAATAAAGAGCATAAAGGTGAGTTATAAATAAAACAGTATTATTGAGAATTTAATAATTAAAATGCAGCGAAAATTTAATTTTAACCTTTTTGCTCTTAGTTTTTTATGCTCATTTTTAGCATTACCTAAACTCGCATACTCATTAGATATTTCTTATCCCCCACATCGTGATGCTGCTACTGCTGATAGTGCTTTACAAAAAACAATACAACGACTGAGAAGACAACCAGAAACAGCCGGGGGAAGTTGTATTAAGTCAGGAATGACCGCATTAGTACCAAAAAAGCAAATAGGATTAACAGATGCGAATAGTATAACCTTTTTGGTGTATGTTCCAGAAAATAGGTATTCATCTAATCAGAAATATTCAGCAGAATTATCTTTACTAGATAACCAAGACAACTTGATATATCAAAACAGATTTAAACTTACTGGTAATCCCGGAATAATTGCATTAGAATTACCTTTCAACAAGATTAAATCATCCAATAATGTTGATTTAGTTGAACTAAATAAACTTTATCAATGGGAATTTACTGTTATATGCGATGATATAGACTATAGTAGTAACCCCAGCGCAGGAGGATTTTTTAAAAAAGTCAAGTTTGAAAGAAATTATGGACCATTTGTAAATGCTCCTCCTCTTCCTATATATTGGGTTGGTCTTAACTTTTCTTATGGTTTCTGGTATCAAGGTATAAGTTCACTGGTATCAGCAAAAGATAGATACCCTAAAAATAAAGAACTCACAGAAGAATGGATAGAAGTATTGAAAGAAGAAGGTTTAGAACATTTAGCTAAAGCCAAATTAATTTATTGTTGTACTCTTGAAGAAAATACACCCTCTCCAACAACAGAAAATAAGCAGCACCCCTCACTCCCTCCGCAACGGGTGGGAAGAAAAGGATAAGCTTTGTTATATATGAAGGGGTTCTAAAAAATTAAGCTGCGACTAAATTATTTAGCTGTAACTCACATTGTAGAAAAGTGAAATTGACAACAGCAAATAATTTTTCTAAGTCGTAAATATTGTAAGGAGTGATATTTTTAGTAAAAGTATCACCTTCTAATTTCCCAAATTCCCAAAATAAACCATTAGAAACAATCCCATAAATAATAATTGGTAAATCTCCATTCAGTCTTTGTGCTGCAATCATTTCGGCTAAACATTGTGACCATCCAGTTTCAAAATTATCTTGTTTTGCTTCAACTAAAATAAAATAAGGTTGGTCAAATACAACTTTACCTAAAGGAGACCTTTTCGCTAAAATATATTCAGGATACCCTGATAATTTCTCATCATAATTTAAGGAATGATGACTCCATAAAATAAAATTTTTACTATATTTTTTCTAAACTTCCTTTAAAACCGGATAAATCAAATTTTCACAAATAGCATATTCTGAACAATCAACTACACCTTCACGCATGACTGTTGTTAAGTCTTCGCGGAAGTATTCAGGAATATTAAACTCGATTTCCTCCACAAAATTAGCTTCAGTATAAATTACCTGAAAAGCCTTGAGAACTTCACCAATAGTCTTAAAATTACTAACATCCATAACTAACTAACTAATAAAGAGAAAAATATCCACTTTCATCTGCGTTCATCTGCGTCCATCCGCGTTTAATCATTAAATTTCTAAAACATAGACAGAAGACCAAATCTTAGCCATATCTAGCTTAACAATATTTGATCACTCTGACACCTAATCAGTACCTGATCAAAATTCACTACCTAAGAAAACAGGGACAGAAATATTTAACGCAGACGGACGCAGATTAACTTTGTGATGTTGTAAATTTACCATCTAGTTGCAGATTTTTTATGACTATACTTGAAGATTTCCCCTGAC
>DATGXQ010000629.1:0-5526 GCA_035298905.1 Nostocaceae cyanobacterium
GCCACCATGACTACGGAACCAGTCAGCAAAGCTAATTTTGTCTAAATCGCGGATGGTGTTCATTGCCCCATCAAAGTCAATTAAACCGCGTACTATGGGGCTGGTTCCCAAGGCGATCGCATTCTGTAATTTATCTTGTAGTGAAAGTTGGGAAGTAGTGAAAAATGCTTTTAATCCATTAAAAGGCGCACCTGTGAAAAAGCGGAAGTCTAAAGCACCTGTGCGCCCACCTTTATTGATGAAGGTGTGGATATGTTCTTTGAGGCGTAAATTTTCTCCTGCTCCTACTTTTCTCATCAACTCGAATAAGTTGTAGTAGCAGCCAAAAAATACATGTAGCCCCATTTCAATATGATTGCCATCGCTATCAACCCAGCTACCGACTTTACCGCCAACGAAGGGGCGAGATTCAAAAATTTCTACCTCACAGCCAGCATCGGCTAAGTCTACGGCGGTTGCTAGCCCAGCCAGTCCCGCACCTACGATTGCAACGCGCATTCCCTCTTTCCTTTTCAGTTTCTTTACAAATTGTAACTGGATTGGTGTCGGAATTTGCTATTTTCCCAGGTAAAGCTGGCACAACGTGGGTCTAGGACTGGAGAGCAACTTCAAACCATTAACCAGTGAGTTATCTGGTGGCAGGTCAACAAAAGCTTCTGGAGTATGGGGTTGCGGGTTCTGGATCATTCCCAAAAAATAATTTGGGGGATTGAATAGAGAGGACAATTTTTGCTTTCTCTATCAATCAATCTAAGTTGCTCCGTTTGTTTGGGTGTAGGGGTGGATTTAATCGAATGATTGTATTTTCTGTTCGTCCCTACGCCCCACACTCTACTCTTTACACTCCAGTTTCAGTCAAACATTTAGCACTGAGTAATTCACAAGACCTCTTTTTCGAGCTTTGGCTGTTAAGAAAGGCGATTATCTTGTCTGACGCTAGGCGTTTTGACGTAAATCTCTTTTTTTACTTCCAAATCTCTGAGGGGAACTGTCTGGGCTTTGTTGCTGAGTATCATTAACTGCTTAACTCAGCTTTTATCCCCTCAGCACTAAAATGTTCTAACTACTGCTATCTCTAGCCTCCTCAGTTAGAGGTAGACTTCTGATCAATTCACGGATGACATCAGTAGCGGGTCTACCTGTCTGCTGACAATATTTTTCCAATTTTTCCGCTTCCTGAGTGGCTAGATTGACGGTTATGCGTTTAACGGCCCATTTTTTATTTGTCATTATCATGCAGTTAACTAAATATTTACACCTTGAGAGATTCTGACTGAGACAGAAAAAAACTAGACTATGAGAGATGATCTCAATACACTAGCAAAGTCATTAATATTATTAAAAATGTCCATTTTGTCAACTAGTTACCATAAGAACTAGATTGGTTTGAGATCGAGCAGACGGACAAACTCAATTTAATTTGTGCCTGCGATCGCAATAGGGATTGAACACACTTAGTTAATAATAGAGTATAACTCTATCAACAGGATATCTTAAGGCTAAGTACTAAATTTTATAGTTTTTTTTGGCATACTTACGCATAACTTCATAAATATTGTTTGTATTTGTAGACAACAAAGGGTTTTTCAGGTTTTTGTAGCTTCCTGGTGCTAAATACCTATAAAAATAACACCAAATATCACCAGAAAATTATTCACGATGAAAATGATTATTACCTTTACATGTGTTTACTGATGTACTTTATCATCAAAAGCTATTCATGCCAAAAGATTCTAGATATTTTAGGGTGCGGATATACATAGTTAAAAAATTAATAGCTTTTTTGATAGGAAAATTAATTGACTAGGGAGCAAAGTAAAAAAGCTGATGAAATGTCTGTAAATCATCATATCAAGAACGGATTTGACAACTTCTCTCCTCTAGCTTTTATAGCACAATTATTTTACACCCACTGGTTTTTATAGGTGCTGATTAAAGTCACAATTAATTGTTGGTAAAAATCACATCAAGAACGGATTTAATAGGTGTTTAACCACTTCTCTCCTCTAGCTCTGGTAGCACAAGTATTTTACACCCACTGACTTTTACTGGCGCTGGTTAAAGTCACAAATAACTGACCTTGAATAAAGTTCACTTAAAGTATAAATAATTTTTCTCATTGTTTTGATGTGTTTACACAAAGTTATGAAACACAACACCATCGGAAGAATAGTGACAGACCACAGTCAACCCTGATTAGTAGAAGTAGGGGTAGATTGGTGTTGATCTGTGGTCTATAGATAGAAGCTCATTCAAATTGTAGTTGGGGCATAAGTTGGAGGATACCAATACCCAAGTCTTGGGGAGAGAGCGATCGCGCTTCAAACAGGGCTAACATATCCCGTAACTGAGGATTACCACGAGCCGAGCCAGTTAATCCTTTAGCGATGATCAGACCGCAATAACCCTTTGTATTTTTACAGCGTTGGTTCCATTTTTTGCGAGCTTCAATATGCACGGGGTCATCATCGAGAAATTCCCCAAACAGAAATAGCTCGTTGTTTTGCGTCTGTAACAAACCTAGATCATAGCGATCACCATCAAAGGGATCAGTTCCAGGATTAAAGCAAATGGCCTTCAAGCCGCCAGCAGCTTGAATATTGTCAATCACAGTTTTAGCTTTAGGGCGGGAAGTTTGAATTAAAATCACAGGCAACCCATCCCCCACAGGTTGAATTTCTCCGGCTGAGTGGTAGTTAACTGCTTGGCGCAATTCTTTTAACATTTCCCAAGAAACTACACCCAAACTGAGAAAAGAATCTTCTGGGATTAGGTCATCCCGTAGAGAATGAAAGCCAAGGGGACTGCCCTCCTCTTCCTCCTCAGCTTCATCCATCATTTCCTCTAATTCTTCCGCCAATTGGGGCATAGTAGAGACAGTAACAGGGATAGATTTAGCTGCTTCTTCCTCCACGTCGGGAATAGAGATGCGATAACGCCGACTGAGTTGGGGAAAATCTTCATCTGATAGCTGACGACGGTGATCACGCAGAAAGCGGATTAAGCTTTCTAAGGCGACTAAAACCACCAATGCCTCTTCGTCATATAAAATTGACCGCAGCCCTTCTAAGGGATGAATATTCCCAAAGTTAGGCTCTATAGCTGAGAGGGGTAAATCAGCTAAATCCGCAAAATCCTCATCATCCTCCTCTTCTCCCTGATCTGAATCAAAGGTGAGAAATAGGCAATCTTGCTTCAGGAATGCTTCTTCTAGATGTTGGGTAGATTCCTCTTCATGCTTTAAGACTTCTGCCCGAAATCTCTTGAGAGAGTCCTCCGAGCGATACAACAAAATCCCATACTCCATCCCCAGCATACCCATGATGGAGGCATAGAGTGTACCTACATCCCATTTATTAATCTCGATCGACAAAATTTGCTGTTCTTGCAAAAATTCCCAAGGTGCAGCTTCCCAAATGGCCACAGCTTTATCATGTAAAAGCTGTGCGTATTTTGGCGGTAAATCAGGAATTTGGCTATCGAGAATTTCTGCAAAAGAGCGAAATAGCTCGTCAATCAAGGGTAATTCTGGTACATAGTCAATAGCAATATCCAAATCTTGCAGCACCCCACGTAAGTAGAATTGGATCTCACGGTCTCGGACTACAATTCTTTGGGGTCTGGCAGGTTTGGCTGGACTATGGGGATGCTCCATTGCCCGCATTAGGGTACGAACAATTGCTTCTGGGCCAGTGTCTGGAGCCACCACGTCCATTCCCCGTACCATCCCTTGAGTTCCATCGACCCAAAGAATACAATCTCCCTTAGACTCTGGATCTGGGGTTGGTGATGATGACAATGGACGGCGATCGCCCTCCCATACAGAAGGAATTTGGGTTAATTTATTCAACCGACGACTGGTAGAGCGATTAAAACTTGTCATAGAGTAAATTAATCAAAGAAAAGCTATTGAGAATTTGACTTTTGGGAATAGCTGGCCTTGGCTACAATATTTTTGTTGCTTGACTGATACAAGGCTGTAACTCCAAAAATACCGAATCTCTAAACATACCGAATCCCTCAATTCTAGAATAAAAATCTTTTGTTGCTTTTAGCAGGGTGTTTACAACTCTTAGGGCAAAATAGGGATGAGGAAGAAAAGGGAGACGGGGAGAGGGGAGAAGAAGAGAGGGGAGAAGAAGAGAGGGGAGAGGGGAGAATAAAGATATTTTCTTTCTCCGCGTCCCCGTGTCAGAGCGTCCCCGCGTCTCTTTTCACCGCGTCCCCGCGTCAGAGCGTCCCCGCGTCAGAGTGTCTTTGAGTCTCCGCGTCTTTTTCTCCTACACCCTATATTTAAGTTTTCTTATGTTAAGGCAGCAACAGATACTTTACCAGCAATAGCCAGAGCGATCGCTTTGAGTGCTTTAGCAGAAGCACAATCAGGATCAGCTACAACTATTGGTACACCATTATCGCCACCTACTCTGGTGGAAATTTCCAATGGCACACACCCCAATAATGGTACTTCCAATTCTGCCGCAGTTTTAGAACCGCCACCAGACCCAAAAATGTCATACTGTTTGTCTGGCTGGTCTGGGGGAATAAAATAACTCATGTTTTCCACCATGCCCAACACCGGCACATTCAACTGCTGAAACATTCGCAAACCTTTGCGGGAGTCTAACAAAGCTACCGTTTGCGGCGTGGTGACAATTACTGCTCCAGCCATAGGCACTGCTTGGGCTAAAGTTAACTGAGCATCACCTGTACCTGGTGGCATATCTACAACTAAATAATCTAGTTCTTCCCACTCTACTTGATAAAGAAATTGACGAATTATTCCATTGAGCATTGGCCCGCGCCAAATTACCGGTTGGTCTGGGTCAATCAAAAAGCCCATCGAAACCAACTTCACCCCATAGTTAAAAGCAGGTTCTAGTATTTCACCTTTCTCTGTAGAGCGAACAACGATTTGAGCATCAGCTAACCCTAACATAGTCGGGTCATTGGGGCCGTAAATATCAGCATCCAGTAAACCCACTTTTGCCCCAGTTTGTGCCAAAGCCACCGCCACATTAACAGCAACAGTGCTTTTGCCTACGCCACCTTTGCCACTAGAAATAGCAATAATATTTTTTATGCCTGGTACACCAGTGCGATCGGGTAAACTTTTCTGTTGTGGTGTTTCTGCTGTTACTTCCACACTGACATCTAGGACACCAGGGAGCTTTTTAACTGCTCTTTTACAGTCATCAACGATAAATTCCCTTAAAGGACAGGCGGGAGTGGTCAACACCAAAGTAAAGCTAACCTGGCCACCGTCAATTTTCACGTTGCGAATCATATTCAGTTCTACCAGACTTTTGCGAAGTTCTGGATCTTGCACTGGTCGCAACACTTCTAGGACTGAGTGGGAATCTAGGACATCATGCATAACGTGTTTACCGTGGCCGCCGTAATAATATTTAAAAAATTTTCAAACCTATTTGCATCTTAACTTTGTTAGGGACTTAAGGATGAGGGAATTGTTGGGAGGTGGGGAGGTGGGGTGATGGGGAGGTGGGGTGATGGGGTGATGGGGTGATG
>DATGXQ010000630.1:0-37067 GCA_035298905.1 Nostocaceae cyanobacterium
GGGGTTAGGAGGGTTATGACAGGCAGTGTTTAGGCAACAAATCATATTTCAATTAAAAATAGAAAATTAAAAATTCATGGTTGAAACAATCAGCAATATCAAGGAAATTAACAATATTCGTCTTTTCATGAACATGAAAAGATTAAATAATTTTTCTCCTAAGTGTATTTACATAGGCATATTCTGTATAGCCGTAACAATATATAATATAATACTATTTTTAGGAAAGAGCATTCAGGCTAACACTTTAGTCATCTCACTTTAGACAAGATAGGCGAAAAAAAGATATTTAGCAATAAGTAGGGCTTATTCTCAATAATCTTGGGAGTAATTCTCAATAACTTGACGGCAATTGGTCATTTGAGCGATCGCTAATTTGACAAATCTGATTTTCGTGATATTATCAGTATAAT
This sequence comes from Nostocaceae cyanobacterium, assembly GCA_035298905.1. GTDB lineage: Bacteria > Cyanobacteriota > Cyanobacteriia > Cyanobacteriales > Nostocaceae > DATGXB01. The sequence goes on from DATGXQ010000630.1 coordinate 414, forward strand.
CCAACGGAGAGTTATAACTTAATTAAAAAATAAATAGGTATAAGAAGCGCATATAGTAGGTAAACTCTGTTCATTTTAAAACCTAGTCAATCCTTGTAATGACATTAGATGAAATAACATACAAAATCAATGGTTGTGCCATGAAGGTACATAACATTTTAGGGAATGGCTTTCAAGAAGTCATTTATCAAAGATGTTTAGCCATAGAATTTAGGAATGCAGGTTTTAATTTTGGTAGAGAGGTAGAACAGATTATTTACTACAAAGGAATTGACGTTGGAACACGTCGAGCAGATTTTGTTGTAGAAAATCAAATAATTGTAGAGTTAAAAGCCGTAATCAATTTAGAAGATGTACATTTAGCGCAAGCAAAAAACTATGTCGTAGCATATAATTTTCCGGTGGGATTATTGATTAATTTTGGTGCTAGGAGTCTTCAGTTTAAAAAGATATATAATCCTAAATACGGATCAGGATTTACTGGATTGAAGGATGAACGGGATTAATTTTAACTTTAGGTTTTGTAGGAGCTAAGGATTGAGAATAGTAATTTTAGTTTCATCTAGTCTTTGCTCAAACATCATCGTCTAAATCAGGATTTACTGGATTGAAGGATGAACGGGATTAATTTTAACTTGGGGTTGTCTAGGAGCTAAGGATTGAGAATAAATTCCAGCTTGTGTAGGATTTAAGGAGCAGGATTAAGAATAATAATTCTAGTTTCATCTAGTCTTTGTTGATATACAGCGTTTCCCTGTCAGATGAGGTACATTAAAAAGGCTGTAAAGCTTGTAAATTAAGGGATTGACTGTACTTCACTTCAGCCGGAATGGCTATATTATCCTGTACATCCTCAAATCCTGTAAATCCTGATCGTTGTTATGGGAATTGTCGATCGCTCACTTCTTTTATATACTCTTTTACGGCTTTAGTAATTTGTTCTCGCAAGTTAGTATAAACTTTAGCAAATGGCGGTTGTTTTTCTAAAAGTCCCAAAACGTCAGAAGTTACTAAAACTTGCCCGTCACAGTCTGTACCGGCACCAATTCCAATAGTAGGAATACTGATTTTCTGGGTGATTTCTACTGCCAATCTAGAGGGGATATGTTCTAATACTATGGAGAATGCACCCGCCTGTTCTAAGGCTATGGCTTCATTCAAAATCCTTTCTCCGGCTTCTTGGGTTTTTCCCTGTTGACGCAAACCCAACTGATGTATTGACTGTGGTGTTAAACCGACATGACCCATCACCGGAATACCCGCTTGTACTAACCGAGCTATGGTTTCTACCATTGCTGGGTAACCACCTTCTAATTTTACTGCCTGCGCTCCCGTTTCTTTTAATACTCTTCCCGCCGAATGTATTGCTTGAGTAATACTTTCTTGATAAGTCAAAAACGGTAAATCAACTACCACTAAAGCCCGTTTTACACCTCTCTTTACAGCTTTAGCGTGGTAGATCATTTCATCTAAGGTGATTGGCAGTGTCGTTTCATACCCCAGCACCACTGCCATTGAGTCCCCTACTAAAATTAAGTCTACACCAGCTGCATCGAGGATGTGAGCGATCGCATAATCCCACGCAGTCAAGGCGACAATAGCTCGTCCTTGCTGTTTCCATTGAATTAATTGCTGTGTAGTAACCGGCATAGGAAATTCAAAATTCAAAATTCAAAATTCAAAAGGGTTGTAGGAAACAGGGAACAGGGAACAGGTGAAGCAGCGCGGTCTTCTCCCAAAGGGAGAGGCTAACGCCAAGGGGGTTTCCCCCATGAGCGACTGCTGAACCCGAAGGGGAACAGGAGGCAATGAGGTAAGAGGTATATATACATAAAATTTTCTCCCCATCTCCCCATCTCCCCATCTCCCCATCTCCCCTCTACTTAACTGCCCGACCAAAAGCTAAATGAGGTCTTGCTGTTCCCATTGTAGGCATTACCCAGGCTAAACCCTCGCTGGTTCCTACCCATAATTTATTTCCCGTATCAGGTGTAATTGTTAGCACTCGACTAGAAGGCAGTCCAGTAACTTGGTCTAACACAGCTCCCGTACTCGGATTTAATCTTAACAAACCATTTGTAGTTCCCACCCACACACTACCATCTTTAGCAAAACGCACTGCTGTCACGTTTTTTCCCCGCAAAGGTGTGACAGAACGCATGACGATACTTGTTTTGGGGTTAATCACCAATAATTGATTTGGCATTCCTGCCCAAATTAACCCTTCGGGACTGATAGCTAAAGCTTGTACGGTGGCGCCTGGTAATCTCTCAATGCGCTGCATAATGTAGGCACTGGCAGTATTTACCCGCACCAGTCCATCTAGAGTCCCTACCCACAAATGACCATTAGCATCTAAGGTCATGGCATTGCCACTCACACCAGGTAAATTTTTGACTGTAGTCATCAATAAACCCTGGTCAGGGCTAATTAAAGCTAAACCACTATCGGTTCCTGCCCACAAATAACCTCTTCTATCGACTAACAAAGATAATACGCGTTTTGAAGGTAGTAGTAAATTTTGGGCTGTAATTTCGCTAGTGCGGGGGTCTACTCTAGTTAAGCCCTCATAGTTACCTACCCACAACCGACCGACTTTATCTTGAGCTAAAGCGTCGATAGTTACATTGGGTAAACTAACACGAGATATTATTTTACCTGTATTTGGGTCAATACGCGATAGTCCCCGCCAAGAACCTACCCAAAGATTACCTGTATAATCTTTTAGTAAATTACTGATGCGGTAATCAGTTTCTTGGGTTTTTTCTAACACATCTCTTTCATCGGGAAAAGGATCAGCTAGGGGTGGTGGGGGGTCTGGTTTGTAGTTGGGGGTGTTATTAATGTATGGGCTGTTGTCTTGTTGCTGTGCTGTGGCTGGAGTAATGCTAGGTAAAGCCACTAATCCCCAAAGTAGGGAAGTAAGCAGTAAATTAGTACGCCTATGAAAAAATACCACTGTTTTATTTCCTTGAGAGATAGCAACTAAATAACTATTGCCTAAATAGGCTGGAGATTAATTACCAGTGTTCCCTCAGTTGGTAGTTTTATAAACTCTGCTCACAATTTTCTCGATCGCGCTAAATTATTTATTTAGCTAGAACCTGGCTGTTAATATCTGATGACTGACAGCTAGATAGCTTGAGAATAGGAATACTTACAACTAAAGCTAACATTTTGTAAATCTTTCTTAACAAAATGTTTAAAATATTCTTTAATAAGAAATTCAAATCAATAAGTTAAAAACTTTCAAAGGGTAACTTATTAAATTCTTGATATATTGTGAGACAAGTTACAAATTCTGTGGTGTGCGACCTTTTTATCCTTTGCTCACACTGTTGCTAGATGCCTAGCGACCAATGCCTCTCCCATTACATCTTTCCCACCTGAAGGAATAGTATCAGGAGAAAAAACAGGAAAGCGAGCTAAATAGCCCACTTCCTCCCAAAAATCCCTAATTTTCTAGGAATTGCTTTTATAAATGCCTTTAAAGTGCAGTGTTCCTTGAAAGTTGAGCAGGTTTAGTAGGGTATACCAAAGAGATAAAAAAGATTCTGTATTTGTGGAATGAGGAAAAAATCGAGGCACTAAGTTGTGTATTCCAGCATGGAATCAGTCAGGTGTGGGAATTTTTCACCGCTACCAGATTCTTATTGCCTTACTCTACCCAAAGCAGTCCCTAAATTATAAGTTTTTCTTATCTCACCTCTAAACAGAGAGTAAGAGCAAGGGTGAAAAGAAGTTGTACACAACATGATTTGATAGTAAAAAGAGTGACTTCTTGGAAGGATAAATATGTCTTACGCTCAAACGAAGACTCAGGCGAAAGCCGGGTATCAAGCCGGGGTTAAAGATTACAGACTAACTTATTACACACCTGATTACACACCAAAAGATACAGATATTCTGGCGGCATTCCGTGTTACACCCCAGCCTGGAGTTCCCTTTGAAGAAGCTGCTGCGGCGGTAGCGGCTGAGTCTTCCACAGGTACTTGGACAACAGTATGGACTGACTTGCTTACCGACCTCGATCGCTACAAAGGTCGTTGTTATGACATCGAACCAGTTCCCGGTGAAGATAACCAATTTATCGCTTACATTGCTTATCCCCTGGATCTGTTTGAAGAAGGTTCTGTAACCAACATGTTTACCTCTATTGTAGGTAACGTATTTGGTTTCAAAGCATTGAAAGCACTGCGTTTGGAAGACTTACGCATTCCCGTAGCTTACTTGAAAACCTTCCAAGGACCTCCTCACGGTATCCAAGTTGAGCGTGACAAATTAAACAAATATGGTCGTCCTTTGTTGGGTTGTACCATTAAGCCCAAATTAGGTTTGTCTGCTAAGAACTACGGACGTGCTGTATACGAGTGCTTACGCGGTGGTTTGGACTTCACCAAAGATGACGAAAACATCAACTCTGCTCCTTTCCAACGTTGGCGCGATCGCTTCTTGTTTGTAGCAGAAGCAATTGCCAAAGCACAAGCAGAAACAGGCGAAATCAAGGGTCACTACTTAAACGTAACTGCTCCTACCTGCGAAGAAATGTTGAAACGGGCTGAGTTTGCTAAAGAACTAGGCCAGCCCATCATCATGCACGACTACCTAACCGCAGGTTTCACCGCCAACACCACCTTAGCTCGTTGGTGTCGTGATAACGGTTTATTGCTGCACATCCACCGCGCGATGCACGCTGTAATCGACCGTCAAAAGAACCATGGTATTCACTTCCGTGTATTAGCTAAAGCTCTACGGATGTCCGGTGGTGATCACATCCACACTGGTACAGTAGTTGGTAAACTGGAAGGCGATCGCGCCATCACCATGGGCTTCGTTGACCTGTTACGCGAAAACTACGTTGAGCAAGACAAATCTCGCGGTATCTACTTCACCCAAGATTGGGCTTCCATGCCTGGCGTAATGGCAGTTGCTTCCGGTGGTATCCACGTATGGCACATGCCCGCACTCGTAGAAATCTTCGGTGATGACTCCGTACTACAATTCGGTGGTGGTACACTCGGACACCCCTGGGGTAACGCTCCTGGTGCAACCGCTAACCGTGTAGCTTTAGAAGCTTGTGTCCAAGCTCGTAACGAAGGCCGCAACCTAGCTCGTGAAGGTAACGACATCATTCGTGAAGCTGCTAAATGGTCTCCTGAACTGGCTGCTGCTTGCGAACTGTGGAAAGAAATCAAGTTCGAGTTTGAGACCGTTGATACCGTCTGATAAATCACAGATAGGTTTTGAGGGCTGAGTTAAAATACTCAAAACTCAAAACTCTTATCCGGCTGGGGTCAAGCATGAATCTCAAGCAAATTGCGAAAGACACCGCCAAAACTCTCCAAAGTTATCTGACCTATCAAGCACTAAGGACAGTATTGGCACAGCTAGGCGAAACAAATCCACCTTTAGCCTTATGGTTGCACAACTTTTCCTCTGGTAAAGTCCAAAACGGAGAAGAATTTATTGAGCAGCTATTTCGAGAAAAGGCAGATTTGGCACTGCGAATTATGACTGTCAGAGAACACATAGCCGAAGAAGTAATTGATTTTTTACCGGAAATGGTTCGCACTGGCATTCAGCAAGCCAACATGGAACAGCGCCGCCAGCATCTAGAACGCATCACGCAACTCGAACTATCACACCCCAGCCCTGAAGTCAATACTAACGAAGATAATTTATCTAGTTAGTTTCAGTTATCCCAGTAGTAAAAATCGCCCTTCATCTATTTAGCTATGCAAACCTTACCAAAAGAGCGTCGTTACGAAACCCTTTCTTATCTTCCCCCCCTCTCCGACGCACAAATTGAGAAGCAAGTTCAGTATATTCTCAGCCAAGGTTATATCCCAGCAATTGAGTTTAACGAAACTTCCGAGCCTACCGAACTCTATTGGACATTGTGGAAGTTGCCCTTATTTAACGCTAAAACCACCCGTGAAGTATTGAGCGAAGTACAAGCTTGCCGTTCTCAATATCCTACCCACTACATTCGTGTTGTAGGTTTTGACAACATCAAGCAGTGCCAAATTCTCAGCTTCATCGTTCATAAACCCAACAGATACTAAAATCTGATTCGGTTTAAATAATTAATCACAGAAAGGGAGGTAAATCATTATACCTCCTTTTTTGCATTTACAGAAAAATACCAATGTAAAGACAGAGGTAAAGTGATTTTTTTTAGTTTTTGATAGAATTAGGAGTTGAGTAGCAAGTACAAAGCTAAAGGTAGTAATTATGCAGCAAATTACTCTGGCTCAAGCGTCTCAACATCTCGAAGAATTTAAGGAGTATATAGAATGAAGCAATTGTTGGATACTCATACTTTACTTTGGTTTACTATGGGTAATCCAAGAATCAGCGATCATTTGAGATTACAAATAGAGAATAACGACAATTTATTGAGTATTGCTAGTGTTTGGGAAATGGCCATTAAATACAAGGTAAACTCACTTTAAATATGAGTTTTGATGATATTGTTCAACAGCAAATAATTGGAAACGGTATTACATTAAAACAAATTAACACAAAACATATTTCAGTTATAACTCAGTTACCGCTACATCATAAAGATCCTTTTGACAGAATTTTGATTGCACAGGCAATAGTAGCAAACATACCTATAATAAGTGCTGATCCAAAATTTGATGACTATCCTGTACAGCGTTTGTGGTTATAGAGATCAATATGAAAATTAATCAATTATCGCTTTTTACTGAGAACCAACCATTAGAAATAAACTCGAAAGTAGATAATCTTTCTACTCCCTATTTACATATTAAAGATAATATTCCTCTAGATTTACCAAATGGGTCTTTTATTTCTTTAGAAAGAAATTCACCTTTAAAAGTTTACTCACTCGGTTTTCAACCAGCAAAAACAATTCCTGAAATTCCTGCTTGGTTTTTACAAAAATATACATCTAAAAATTCAGTCATTCTTGAGCCATTTGCAGGTTCAGGAACAACTATTATTGAAGCTTTAAAAATAGGCAGAAAAGTTATTTGGTCAGATAATAATCCCCTAAGTCAGTTAATTTGCAGGGTTAAAAGTACCTGTTTACCTTTAATTGAAATATTAGCAGAAGCTCAGAAAATAGTTGCTGATGCCAATATTGAGAAAACTGTAATTGATACTGTTGATTTTAGTAATAAAGATTTTTGGTTTCAAAAACCAGTACAAGAAGGTTTAGAAATTATTAAAAGTAAAATCCTTTTATCAAAGCCAACTTACCAACCAGTTTTATTACTAGCTTTGGCATCCACTGTCAGAAAATGTTCTGATATGAATGATGGAATGATATTAGCTGCAAAGCGTTCTAGTGTTAAAGAAATACCCCAAAGAAGTCGTGCAGATGTATTTAAATATTTTCAATTTTATACTGATAAAATTATAGAAGCTCTTTCTGAATGGTATCAAAATGATTGGGATATTAATGATATTCAAGAAGTACCTTCACAAGATGCAAGAAATTTAGATGGAAATTGGTTATGTGATGCGGTGGTGACATCTCCTCCTTATATTAATGCTATTGATTATATTTGGGCTAGTAAATTTGAGTTACATTGGCTAGATTTTGTGAAGAATAATCAAGAGAGACTAAATCTAAGTTCTCAAGAAATTGGTACTGAAAGAATTTCTAGTAGTGAATATAAAGAACTTGGGAAAACAGGGAATAATTCTCTTGATAAATTAATTGCAGAGATTTTTAATGGAGAAAAATACAAAGCCAGTAAAGGTCAAAATCAATTAAGAGCAAGAGTAGTATATAAATACTTTATGGATATGAAACAACATTTTTCTAGTTGTTACAATAAATTAAAATCAGGTGGCTATTATTGTTTTGCTGTAGGAGATGTGAGTAAAATTTGTGGTGTTGATATTCCTGTGGCTGATTCATTAACTGATTTTGCTAATCTGTTAGGATTTCAAGAGGTTTTTAGGTTTCATCTATTATTGAAAAATCGTAAATTAAATATTCCCAGAAATGTTAATTGGGCTGGAACTATTAAACATGATACAATAGTAGTCCTGCAAAAACTATGAAGTTTAAGGGAACTTATACAAAAATCAAATCAAATTACGACTAACTGTATATTTTCCTGCTTGATTTTCTAAGAAAGTCTTAACATCAACACCAGAAATTCGCTGTATAAAATCCATACTATCTTGTTCTGTGAAAACTTGCCATTGTCCACCTTTGCAAGCATTAATAGCATCTGGTAAATTATCATTCCTTAAAATTAAAATAGTAGGAGTATATCCCATTTCAGTGAGTAAATTCCCGTAATATCTGAACTTATCATGTGTTCCCTTGTCACCTGAACCTATTCGATATTGAGTATCAATAGCATATTTTCCAACTCTTAAATCACATAGTTCACCAACATCTTTAATTTTTAAGACTGGCTGAAAATCTTGACAACTATTTTTACAAATTTCTGTTATGATTTTCTGCCAACACCTTCCTAGCTGTGTTCCCCAATACTGTCCATATTTTCGCTTAATTTTTGGTGTGAGTGAGAAGACATTCATTAAGAGATCATATTCATCAGTTTCATTAGCAAAAACTTTATTGTTAAAAGAGGTTTGGTACTGCAATAGTATTGCAGAGAGTGATTCTTCTAAATGAGAGTCCATCATACTTCTGTACCATCTTGTAATTGTTTAAGACAATCTACTAAACTTATACCAAGGGCATGAGCAATTTTTTCAGCATTTATCAGTGTGATATTTCGCTCACCTCTTTCTACTGCCCCAATATAAGTACGGTGAAGACCAGCTTTTTCTGCCAAAGCATCCTGAGATAAACCTTGAGACAATCTCAGTCTTCTAACGTTTTGACCAAAGTGTACAGTAATTGTTACAAATAGATATAGTATTTTAATGTATAGATGGCAACAGACTATTAGTAGCACTCTATTTATTTGATATTACATCTCACTTAATTTCGCTAGAAACAATGGATAATTTTACACAATATTTAGAAAATCACATATTTTTGTGCTTTTTGCAATATATTATTATCTTGTTTCATTGCCATATTATGGATTTAAATAGAAATAGTTATGAGTATTGAACACCTGAAAGCGAGAATTAAAGAGTTAGGTAAGCAAGCCGCAGATTTTAGCAAACAAGCTGTAGAAATGAGAGTAACTAATTTTGAGCAAAGTCAGCTACTAATGCGACAAGCACGGGACGCTAGTCGTCGTTGTCAAGTTTTAATAGCTGAACTCATTAGGCAACATGCAGCATAAAAGAAGAAATAACTTTATTTTGAGACTGTATTTTTTAATAATTAATAATACTATAGAAATCCGGTTTGATTTTTGAAAAAAATCATTACAACTCGTTCTCTCTTCCCTGTTCCCTTACCTACAGAATTAATTTCACAACTCAAATCGGACTGCTATAATATATTGATTGTCAAAGACCAGGGTTAGAAAAATTATTTTTTAGTTAATGATTAAAGCGAACTAAATGTATCAATTCCAACTATCCAAAACTGCAAAACTCCAGATATATCTCATTTTTTCAAGCCTGTGTTATAATAAACAATTAGTTAATTTTTTTAGATTTTTTTGTCTCCAAATTGTTTTAGTAATTCATAAACTTTTCTAGAATTTGAACTAATCCAAATAGTATTAAAACCTTCTGTGGCGTGTGAATAAACACCATCTTCCAAGCAGTCTTGTTCATATTGTTCTATTAATATCCAAACATTTGGTTGGTTAACCTCACTCTAAGAAACATCTTCCCATCCTGTATTAGTTAATTTATAGTACCAATATTGTCTCAATCCTTTACTCATAAATTTCCTTCTTTCTGCACTTTACAATGTACCATACTATTATTGTGATTCTATAGCAATCCTAAATGAAACGTGAACAAACCCAATGGCACAAGCCTAGCCTGATAGGGGTGGGGACACGGCATAGCTGAGATTTCTATTTGACAACAATGTTTCTCATGCCGTGTCCCTACTTTCAATCTTGATTCTCCTCACTGCCTAAGTACCTATCAGTTCATAACTCAAATAGGAATGCTATATTTTCTTTTACTATGTCTAAATAAAACATTTCAATACATCTTATTAATAAAGCTAAGTATTTAAATAACTACTATGCGTGATACAACCAAATAGCAAATTGAAGTGCGGAATCTAGGTCACTTAATAGCAAACTGTTTTCTAAAATAGAACGCTATAGCAATTCTAAATCATTGATGAATGCCATCTGTTAAAAATTATTTGGACTGACCGATAAGTAGCGGCAGTTCATTAATTAACCCTATTCAAACAGGAAGCTTATAACATTATTTCTGAATGTTGATCCAATAAAATAATTTCTCCAGTTAATGTTAATCTCTTGAGAGAACAGGGAATTATAGCTATACAGGTTGAGATAGATTCAGATCAATTATTTTTAATCACTCCCAGTATACTCACTCAGGATGGAATATTTGACCTATGGCTTACTATCAGTTGAAAGTCTCTATTTCCCCTTCCAAGCAACTTGCAGTAATGCTGATGTTGATATCTACAATGTTGCTTTTGAATACGGGATGTTCAAATCAGCAAAATAAAGCCGTTCCTCATCTTGATTCCTCCGCACCTAATCAAAAGTCTACGTTAGATAATCAATCAGAAACGCTTCGTATTGCTGTAATTCCCGCTCAAGGTTCTCAGAAACAAGCAGAACAATTAAAAGCTTTAGCTGAATATTTAGAAAAAAGTATAGGCCACAAATTTGATATTCAGGTTCAAAAAGATTATGACACTGCCGTGAACTTGCTTGTCACTGAAAAAGTACAAATTGCTTATTTAGGCCCACTTACTTACATCCAAGCCAAGCAGCAAAATCCTCATATTGAACCCATAGTTGCACCTATTACTAAAGCCACTGGTAGACCTTGGCATACTAGCATGATTATTGCTAATTCTGCTAGGATCAAAACTGTCAAAGATTTGCCTAAACAACGGTTTGGATTTGTTAGTAAATCTTCTACCACAGGTTATCTCATACCTATTGTAGAATTATTTGACAAACAAGGAATTAATCCTGACAAAGACTTTAGTGAAGTTAAATTTATAGGCAGTCATGATAAAACCCTTGCAGCCTTAATTGCTGGAGAGGTTGATGCTGTTGCAGTTGAGCAAGAAGCTTATGTTAAAGCACAGCAAGAAAACAAACTTGATCAATCAAAGTATGTGAAAATTTGGGAATCAACTCCATTAGCTACAGCCCCAATAGTTGTTTCCAGTAAGCTCAATCCTCAGTTAATTAATGCCCTAAAGAAAGCATTGATTGATGCTCCAGAGGGCATTGTAGCAGTTTCAGGTGTCGAAACCGCAGGATATACCCTTGTAGACGATACAAACTACCAACCAATTAGGCAGTTGCAAGCCAAACTCGATGCCAAAACTAAGAAATAATTTTCCCAAATCAAACATAAGTTGAATAATTAGCATGAAGATTTGGCAACGATTCCTGGGGTCTTCGACACTATTCGCTGGAATAATCTGTCTGATGGGTAGTAGTGTTTTTCATCTGTATCAAGCTGAGATAGCTGCGGAAGCAACTCAGAAAAAAACAGCACAGGCACTTAGCATTGCTCATAGTCTAGAAAAATCTTTGAAAGATCAAGCTTTAGTACTCAAGGATTTTGTAGTTTTAGATCACAACACCACAAATATGGTGGAATATCAGAAAATCATGTCTAATTTTCTGATTGATTTAGAGAAGCTAAATATCTTGATGGACGAAGCTCCAGAACTATCATTGGTACGTCGTCGTCATGCTTTTTTGACACGTTTAGCAAATGGTCTAGATAATAACTCTACTACTTTAATCACCTCTCAGCAGGATATTCAAGCAATTAATTCTTATATCAAAGATATTACATTTTATCTATCTGCTGTATCTCAGAATGCTCAAAAACAGGATTATTTGGCACTGGAAAATGTGAGACAACTCAGGAGAATGAATACTAACTTTATGTTGGCAGCCATTGTTGGCATTTTTGTAGTATTTTTGTTTGAATTAATTGTGATTATAATTCCAGTTATTCGCTCATTGTATCAACTCCAAATTGGAGTAGCAAAAATTGGGACAGGAGAATTAAATTATCATTTAAAGATTAAAACCAATGATGAAATTGAACAATTAGCAAATGAATTTAATCAGATGACAGTGAAGTTAAGGGATTTTTATCACTCACTAGAATCAAAAGTTAATGAAAGGACTGCTGAACTTTTTCAAGCCAATCAAAATCTAGAAAAGGAAATCATTGATAGACGGCAAGCAGAAATTTATCTAAAACAATCCCAGGCACAGTTAACACAAAAAGCTCAAGAACTTCAGCAAACACTACAAGAACTTCAGCACACTCAAAGCCAATTAATTCAAAATGAGAAGATGTCCAGTCTAGGACAGCTTGTGGCTGGTGTAGCTCACGAAATTAATAACCCAGTTAATTTTATTCATGGCAACATTGCACCACTCAATGAATATTTTCAAGATTTGGTGGAATTAATAAATTTATACCAAGTCTACTATCCTCAACCTGCTGAGGAAATTCAAGACTATATTCAAGATATAGATTTGCAATTTATTATCAATGATATAAGTCAAGTCATTTCTTCAATGGAAGTAGGAACTAAAAGAATTCGGGAAATTGTTTTATCTCTCAGAAATTTCTCCCGACTTGACGAAGCTGAAATGAAGGCAGTAAATATCCATGAAGGAATTGATAATACACTTTTAATTCTCCAACATAGAATTAAGGAAAAATCTCGCTATGCGGAAATTGAAATCATCAAAAAATATGGTGACTTACCCTTAGTTGAATGTTACGCTGGTCAACTCAATCAGGTGTTTATGAATATTCTGAGTAATGCCATTGATGCTTTAGAAGAAAAAACACAGCAGCATTGTCCCCAAGAGCAAAATACTTGTAATAAGCAAATTTTTATTCAGACAAAGGTGACAGAAAAGCAGACTATTGCTATTCATATCGCAGACAATGGAACGGGAATACCAGAGGAAATTTGTCACCGGATATTCGATCCTTTCTTCACAACAAAACCAGTTGGTAAAGGAACAGGACTAGGTTTGTCAATCAGCTATCAAATTGTTACTGCAAAACACAAAGGTAATTTGCTATGTATTACTACACCTGGAAAGGGAACAGAATTTATTATTGAATTACCTATTAAGCAGTAAGCAATCTTTTAAAAATAAAGCTAAATATATCAGCATTCGGTGTGCGATGTACCTTGCTTTTAAGTAGGTAGATATGATTAAATTTTCAGATGTTATAGCGAGGAGAAAGGACTACGCAACTACCAAGACTGGGCTTGCTTTGTTCCTCACCATCACAAGCTAGATAACATTGATTTATACCAATCTATTTAGTAAATTATTCTTATATGGCTTAGTTGCTTATATAAACTGTACTAACGGACTGTAATGCAATATTGCAGAGGTTTAGGTGCGTTAGTTATAGCTAAACTTAGTAGAGATTACCATAATAATTTTTTATGATTTTGTATAAGTCTTGACAAAAGATTAAAGTTTAAGTCAAAATTAAACATGAGTATAATCTCATACTTAATTAAACAATAGCTTTCATTATCAAGAAGATTATTGTGAACTTTTTAGAAGCTTTAGACAACATACGCGACCAAGTATTTTCTCAGGATAAACAATCTTTAATTCTTCAAGCTATTAATGAGCTACGTGCTTCAGGTATTGTTAATCAGACTTTAAAAGTAGGGGATGATGTTCCTAATTTTTCTCTACCTAATGCCTTTGGTCAAACTGTAGAATTGCCAAAATTACTCAATCAGGGTGCGGTAGTAATTTCATTTTATAGAGGCGTTTGGTGTCCTTTTTGTAGTTTAGAATTGAAAGAGTATGAGCAAATATTTCCGGCAATTAAAACTTTAGGGGCGAATTTGATAGCTATTTCACCCCAAACATTGCGTTATACTTTATTGGCTGCTCAAGAAAATAACTTGACTTACGATATATTGAGCGACCAAAATAATCATGTTGCTCGTCAATTTGGGTTAGTATTTAAAGTTCCAGAATATTTAAAATCTTTTTTAGCAGAGTTGGGTTATCCTTTACCCCGTTACTATGGTAGCGACTTTATTGAGTTACCGATTCCAGCTACATTTGTAGTCAATAAAGATGGTAAGATTATGTATGATTTTATTGATCCTGATCATACTAAACGGCTAGATCCTGTGGAAATTATTAATATTCTGAGGAAAATTTCTTGCTAATATTTATTGTATCTGATTAATAAAATCTTTTTAAGAAAAAAATTAAAATCTGAAGATAAATGTCATTGAAAGAAGTCAGAATTTGTTTTGTCGGTGATTCCTTTGTTAATGGTACTGGTGATCCTGATTGCCTTGGCTGGACAGGAAGAATATGTGCGAATGTTAATCAGAAAGGTTATGATATTACTTACTATAACTTAGGAATTAGACGAGAAACTAGTACTGATATAGCAAAGCGTTGGTTACAGGAAGTATCAATTCGCTTACCAACAGAGTATGATGGTAGAGTTGTGTTTTCTTATGGACTAAATGACACAACCCTAGAAAATGGTCAACCCCGCGTTAATCTCCAAACATCTATTGAAAATTCCTACAGAATTTTAGGTGCAGCTAAACAGTTGTATCCGATTTTAATGGTGGGGCCAGCACCTTATGCAGACCAGGAAGACCCCAGCAGAAGACAAAGAATTATAGATTTATCTCAACAGTTAGCTAGAGTTTGTCAAGATTTACATGTGCCTTATTTAGATGTTTTTTCTATCTTGGAAAAATCAACAGTTTGGACAGCAGAAGCGATAGGATATGATGGTGTTCATCCTAATGCAGCAGGATATTTAGAATTGGCTAAAATAGTAGAAAATTGGGATGGTTGGCTAAATTGGTTTCCTGAGAATTGATAGCAATCCTAAATGAAAATGGATGAGGACACGGCATAGGTTAGATTTCGGTTTGATCACAATATTTCTAGTGCCGTGTCCCTACTTTCAATTTTTGTTCTCTCTACTGGCCAATTTCTATTAGTCCACAACTTAAATAGGAATGCAGGGTTATTTCATTCTGGAGTTGCACTGCTCTAAAATCAATTTTGGGCTAATAGCTCAAGTCCGTTTTAACGGACTAAATTCGTAATTAATAGTCGGCTTAAGCCTAGTTGTTCTATGAGCCTCATAGTGTAGTCTGAGACGAAATGAATGAGAATGAAATAGCCCTGACTGACTTCTGAATCCTTACAGTGCTTTTATTGGTACTTCTGCGTTTAACCAATTAAAAAATCCTTGATTAATGGCTGTGGGGGAAATTTCGGCAATAAAATTAGTGTAGGTAATATGTTGACTAATTACTTGTTCAATTTCTTGGCGATAACCAACTTGAGTTTTAACAATTAAGACTATTTCTGGTTCTTCGGTGATTTCCCCTTGCCAACGATAGGCACAGGTAATAGGAAACCAATTAACGCAGACTGCTAACTGTTGTTCTAATAATGCTCTGCTAATTTGTCGAGCTTCGTCTGTATTGTTGAGGGTGATGTAATAAAGTTGCATTGCTAAGGAATGGGTTAATAGGCTTCTTAACTAATTTTCATTTCTGGTTAATCTAGTATAGCTAGATTCAGGGAAAATATCTAATAATAGATAATGAATGAACAAACGCTATTTTTTGGAAATTAGTGCCGGATTAATTGGCACGGCTTTTCTTTTACAGTATATAAACTGGAGTTCAGAGACCATGTCAACTTCTCATACTGAGTTTGCAGTTACTAAATCAGAAGCAGAATGGAAGTCAATTTTAACACCTGAGCAGTTTCATGTGTTGCGGAAGCATGGAACGGAAAGAGCTTTTACCAGTCCTCTGGATAAGCATTATGAGCCTGGGACTTATGTCTGCGCTGGATGCGGACAACCTTTGTTTACTTCGGAAACTAAGTTTAACAGTGGTACTGGCTGGCCTAGCTTTTATCAACCGATCGAAGGGGCGATCGCAACTACTGTGGATCGTTCATTTTTTATGACCAGAATTGAAGTACATTGTAGCCGTTGCGGTGGACATTTGGGACATGTGTTTAATGATGGCCCTGCACCAACTGGTCAACGCTACTGTATGAATGGTGTGGCATTAAAGTTTACACCTGCGGAAAGTTAGTTTAATTGGGATGGCTTGTGTCCCACTGTACAAGAGTTTGAGAGTTTTATAGGGGCGATCGCTACTTTTCTCTTTTCTATAGTTTTGAGGGCGATCGCTCTTTTTTTGTCCTGCTGGTAAGTAGCAATTTTATGTGAAGTTGCGCTTTATTGCCCCACAGGCTAGAAGCCTGGGGCTACCAAAACAAAGCCCGCCTACGCAGGCTAATTAATTGCATCTTCATAGAGAAACGGTATAAGTAGCAAATAAGAAGATATTCTTTAGTTAGATTGTTTGTGCTAAAACTAACATAAGATAACAGTATTCTTCGGCCAAGACTAAATTAACTATGATCAAATTTCCTTATATGTTTCCTGCCGCTTTGCTGGGTGCAACGGTGGTTGTTTTACAGCCACAAATGGTACTAGCTAATAATCAAGCTGAATTTTTTTACAATCAAGGTGTCGCTAAGTCAGAACAAGGAGATTATCAAGGGGCGATCGCTGCTTTTACTCAAGCTATTCGTCTTAATCCCCAATATGCCGATGCTTACACCAACCGGGGTAATGCTCGTTACGAGTTAGGAGACCACCAAGGAGCGATCAAAGATTATAATCAAGTTATTCGCCTCAATCCCCAAGATGCTACACCTTACTACAATCGGGGCAATGTCCGCTCTGTTTTAGGAGATAAGCAAGGAGCGATCGCCGATTATGACCAAGCTATTAGCCTCAATGCTGAATATACAGACGCATTTAACAATCGGGGTAACGCTCGTTATGATTTAGGGGACAAGGAAGGAGCGATCGCCGATTATAACCAAGCGATTGAGCTTGATGCTACAGATAGTGTTCCCTATTACAACCGGGGTAATGCTCGTGCTGATTTAGAAGACAAGGCAGGAGCGATCGCCGATTATAACCAAGCGATTAGCCTTAATCCCGAATATGCCGAAGCTTATTATAACCGGGGTAATCTCCGCTCTAATTTAGGAGATAAGCAGGGAGCAATTGAAGATTACAGCCAAACTATACGCATTAATCCCAGTGATGCTGATGCTTACTATAACCGGGGTATAGACCGATTTGAGATTGGGGAAAAGCAAGGAGCGATCGCCGATTATAGCCAAACTATTGAAATTAATCCTGAATATGCCAATGCCTATTATAACCGGGGCAATGCTCGTGCAGATTTGGGAGATAAGGAAGGAGCGATCGCCGATTTTCAGCAAGCAGCTAAACTGTATCAACAACAAAATCAACCAGAAGATTATCAAGATGCTTTAGAACGAATCAGAACATTGCGAGAGTAAATTTGCTGGAGTTAACTGAGTAGAAATAGAAAGCAGAATTAAATAAAACTATGAGCAAATTTCTTTACACAATTCCTGTAGCCTTGTTGGGTGCAGCAGTAGTGATTGTTCAGCCGCAAGTGGTACTAGCTCAGAACAAAGCCGAAGATTTCTTTAATCAAGGTGTGGCTAAATATGATCAAAAAGACTACCAAGGAGCGATCGCTGCTTTTACTGAAGCTATTCGCCTCAATCCCAACTATGCCCTAGCCTACTACAGCCGGGGTTTCACCCGTACTGATATGGGAGACAATCGAGGGGCAATAACTGATTACAGCCAAGCGATTAAAATTAATCCCAACTATGTGGATGCTTATATCAATCGGGGTATTGCTCGCGCTGATTTGGGAGATAATCAAGGGGCAATAACTGATTACAACCAAGCGATTAAAATTAATCCTAATGAGGCTTTAGCCTACCTTAACCGGGGTATTGCTCGTGCAAAATTGGGAAATAAACAAGGGGCGATCGCTGATTTTAACCAAGCGCTCAAAATTAATCCCAATTATGCCCTAGCCTACTACAGTCGGGGTAATGCCCGTGCTGATTCAGGAGATAGACAAGGGGCAATAGCTGACTACAGCCAAGCGATTCAGATTAATCCTAACTTTGCCCAAGCCTACGGCAACCGGGGTATTACTCGCTCAAAATTGGGAGATAAAAAAGGAGCGATCGCAGATTTGCAACAAGCCGCAAAACTATTTCAACAACAAGGTAAACCGGCAGATGCTCAAAAAGCACTAGATTTGGTCAGAAGGCTACGGTAATGGGTGGCACAAAAAGGGCGATCGCCCTTATTCTAGATAATTAACTTTCCACTTACAATTAAAAAGTCAATAAAATTACAATTTGCTTATGAGTCTGAGCCTGTGCATGATTGTGAAAAACGAGGAAGCTGCTTTACCCAAATGTCTGGGCAGCGTGAAAAATGTAGTTGATGAGATAGTAGTATTAGATACAGGCTCAACTGATAACACTGTGCAAATTGCCCAAGAATATGGTGCAAAGGTGCATTATTTTGAATGGTGCAATAACTTTAGTGTAGCGCGAAATGAGGCTTTAAAATATGTTACTGCTGACTGGGTATTAGTGTTAGACGCTGATGAAACTCTCGCGCCAGAAATTGCCCCCCAGATGAAAGCTGCAATTCAAAATGAAGAATATTTATTAATTAATTTGGTGCGGCAAGAAGTAGGGGCAGCACAATCACCTTATTCAATGGTATCACGTTTATTTCGTCGGCATCCCCAGATTTATTTTAATCGTCCTTATCATGCGATTATTGATGATAGTGTCACAGAAATTTTGGCACAGGAATCACAGTGGCAAATTGCTTTTTTACCAGATGTAGCTATTTTACATTATGGTTATCAAAAAACAGTAATTAATCAACAAAATAAATACGCTAAAGCCGCCGCAGCCATGGAAGTATTTTTTGTGGCTAATCCTCAAGACCCCTATGTTTGCAGTAAGCTGGGAGCTTTATATGTAGAAATGGGGAAAGTTAATCAAGGCATGGATTTATTAAAACGGGGGATTAAAAACGTAGAAGATAACTATGAAATATTATATGAATTGTATTATCATTTAGGGATTGCTCACTCACATTTAAAAGATTATAATCAAGCAATTTCTCATTATCAATCTGCTGTTAAATTACCAATTTTCCCGATTTTAAAATTAGGAGCCTATAATAATTTAGGCAGTTTACTCAAAGCGGCAGGAGACTTAGAAGGGGCGAAAACTGCTTATGAAACGACCTTAAAAATTGACCCTAGTTTTGTCACCGGTTATTATAATTTGGGCATGACATTCAAAGCAATGGGTTTATATTTAGAAGCCATAGCCGCTTATGACCAAGCGATACAGTTAAACCCAGACTATGCCGAAGCTTATCAGAACTTGGGGGTAGTATTGTTGAAGGTGGGAGAGGTACAGGCTAGTTTAGCAGCCTTCGAGAATGCGATCGCTCTCCACGAACCACACAACCCCCCAGAAGCGCAACGACTCCGCCAAGGGTTACAAGAAATGGGTTTATTGCAAAAGAATTGAAATCTCCAGTAAAGAACGTAGAGACGTACCAGGTCACGTCTCTACAAGGGTTTCAGACATAGATATTAGTGATATCACGGTATTAGACAAAAGCAAACATACTGTAAATAAACATGAAAAGCATTTACAACCAAAATTATACAAAGTAAAACTATGACATAGGCATAACTTCACTGACAGCACCATTGGCATGGCAGCACCACCCCAAGAACCAGGAAACCTCATATTTGATAATGAAGTACGGGCAGTAGCCATTTCACCAAATGGCCGACGCATTGCTGTTGGTTTAGCAAATGGCACAATAGAAATATGGGACTTGCTGATTAGAGATAAATGGGCTACTTGCACAGGTCATACAGATTATGTCAACTCAGTAGCCTTCAGCCCCGACGGTCAGACGGTGGTTAGTGGTGGTGAAGACCAGACATTGCGGTTATGGGATATTAACGGAAACCCTATTGGTCAGCCTTTCCAGGGTCATACAGATGATGTCAACTCAGTAGCCTTCAGCCCAGATGGACAGACTATAGCCAGTGGTAGCAGTGACCAGACAATACGATTATGGGATATAAACGGAAATGCGATCGCTCCACCTTTTGAGGGTCATTCCGGTTCCGTCTTTGCAGTCGCCTTCAGACCAGATGGTCAGACTATAGCCAGTGGTAGTAGTGACACAACAGTAAGATTATGGGATTTAGAAGGAAATGCCATCAGACAACCCTTTGAGGGTCATACAAATACCGTCTTTTCCGTCGCCTTTAGCCCAGATGGGTATAAATTAATTAGTTGTAGTGGTGACAACACAGTAAGAATATGGGATCTCGTCGAAGAACCTGCTTTCTTTCCACCCTTAGAGGGTCATACCGATGCTATATATTCAGTAGCCTTTAGCCCTAATGGCCAGTTCGTTGTTAGTGGTGGATATGACCATACAGCATGGTTGTGGGACATTGAAAATAGTTCAAGCTCTCTAGTCTTCTCAGATCATACAGATTCCATTAGATCAGTAGTCTTCAGTCCCGATGGTGAGTTTATCATCAGTGGTAGCCAAGATGGAACAGTGCGATTATGGGATTTTTGGGGCAATCCTGTTATTCATCAGCCCTTCTCTGCTTATACAGATACTGTTCACTCCATAGCCTTGAGTCCCGACGGAAATATCTTAGTTAGTGGTTGTGACGACTGGAGAGTGCGGTTATGGGATATCGACGGCCACCTCATCGGTGAACCCTTCTTTGATCATGAAAGTTCCGTCACATCAGTAGATTTTAGTCCCAGTGGACAATTAATAGCCAGTGCTGGTGGTGGAATAGTGCAACTGAGGGATCTAAACGGACAAGACTTAGGTTTTTTTACCTCTGGTTATGCCAATGCGATCGCCTTTAGTCCCGACGGTAACATCATAGCCACTGGTGGTTATGACAACATAGTCAACTTGTGGGATTTGCAAGGCCAGCGCATTAGTGAAAACTCCTCTACTGAGGAGAGTATGATCAAATCAATAGCCTTCAGTCCCGATGGCCAAACCATAGTTAGCGGTAGTGATGACAAAACATTGCGGTTGTGGGATTTACAAGGCTACCCCATTAGTCAACCATTCCAGGGTCATCAAAATGCCGTCAATGCAGTAGCTTTCAGTCCTGATGGCAAAACCGTAGTTAGTGGTAGCGATGACAAAACATTGCGGTTGTGGGATTTGCAAGGCTACACCATTGGTCAACCCTTCCAAGGTCATGAAGATGTCGTCAATGCAGTAGCTTTTAGTCCCGATGGACAAACCGTCGTTAGCGGTAGTAATGACGGAACAGTATTGTTATGGGATTTATCAGACCCCCAGCACCAACGTTATATTACTATTGCTGAAGACGTTGGTATAGTTTATTCAGTAGCCTTTGACCCCAACGGAGATTATATTTTTAGTGCTGGAGAGAATGGGATTAAAGTATGGCGCTGGCTAAAATTTGACTCCCAACTCAATGAAAACTCTCTAAATATCCTGCGTACTGCTCAACCTTTTCGCAATGACCAACCCACAGGCGAAGACACTTTAAATGTCACTAAAGAACTTCATGCCCTAGCTGATGTATTAATGTTGCGGAGTCTTCAGCCACCTTTAGCAGTAGCTATTCTGGGTAGTTGGGGGAGTGGTAAATCCTTTGCCATGCACTTAATTAAACAACAAATTACCAAAATTCGCTGTCAATCTCTCACCCCTGAACAAGCATGGTCAGATCACAATGATCCTAATGACTCCCGTTTGTCTCCCTTTGTTGGTCACATCTACCAAATTAATTTTGATGCCTGGAGTTATTCTAAATCTGACCTCTGGGCTAGTTTAATGCAAACAATTTTTGATCAGCTTAACCGTCAACTAACTTTAGAAAAACAACTAGCAGAAATTTTAACCTCAGATTCTCTATTGCAAGGTGGGAATATTTGGCAAGTTCTCAATGAGATGAATGAAAGCGACAGAAAAGCTTTCTTAGAATCTGAATTAAGTACAGAAGTTTTGAAACAATGGAAAGCCAAAAGTACAGATGTAAATGCACTCTGGGATATTCTCACTCAATTAAGGCAAGAGGAACAAGACAAACTAAAATCTACTGAAGAACAACTCCAAAAATTCCGGCAGCAGAAAGAACAACTAGATTTAGAAGTACAGCAGCAGAAAAAACAGGTTGAACAAGAAGTTAATAAAGAAAATGAAAAAGTAGCCTTAGTGAAATCTGTAATCATCCAACTAAAGCTGATAGAAGATAAAAAAGAAAATTCTATCTTCAAGGATTTGTTACATGATTTAGGAATCAAAATTCCAGACTTAGGTTTTCTGGCAGGGATTGAAGATGATAAAATAGTTGAATTGATTAAATCAAAAGATAAAACAATAGACTCATTAGTTCAGAATGCTGATAAAATCAAAAATATTCTAAATTTTAAGCCTAGTCAAATATCAGCTTTTATTGAATTTTTGCAAAATAATCCGAAAAAACTATTATTTTTTATCTTCTGCGCTGGTTTACCATTTTTAGCTTATGGATTATTATCTTACCTAACCATACTTTTAGCATCTATTTCAAAATTTTGGTTACAAATATCAACCTTATTATCAGGAATAAAACTAGCTGTCACACTACTAGCAACTTTCCCGGCTGTACAGCAAGGCTTAAAAATTATTAAAAAAGTAAATGTTTTAAAAACAAGAATCAACCAGTTATTGCAAGATTTTAAGCAAAAGTACCAACAAGAACATCAAAAACTAGAAATAGAAAAAGATAAAAAAATTAATCAGAAGATAGAAGAATTGAATGATTATCAACAAAACAAGGAGGAAATATCAAAAATAAATAGTGAAATTGAAAAATTAGAAACTCAAGTCAAAATCCAACGTCAACGTGTTGGTTTAACTGCTCAATCTCCTTCAATGCTTGATTTTATTGCTAAACGTTTAGAAGAAAATTCTTATCAAGAAAAGCTGGGTTTAATGCACCAAATTAAGCGGGACTTAGAAGATTTAACGGAACATTTAGCTTATAACTCAGCAAATCCAAATCCTGATAAACTGGCAGCTTTAAAACAACACTTTCCTAGAGGCCCCGCAAGAATTGTACTATATATTGACGATTTAGATCGCTGTCCTCCTGACAAGGTGGTGCAAGTTTTAGAAGCAGTACAATTATTGTTAAAAACTGAATTATTTATCGTAATTTTAGCAATAGATGACAGATACATTAACCGCGCATTAGAAAACGTCTATAGAGGAGTTTTAAAACGTGGGGGTAGTCCTTCTGGTACTGATTATATAGAAAAGATTATCCAAATTCCTTACCGGATGCGACCTATTGCTGATGCAACAGATATAGAACAGTATTTAAAATCACTCATTGACATAGAAGAAGAAAAATTAATTACCTCTAAAAAACAGGCTTTAGTAAATACTAGAACCAATAAAGTTTTCTCATCAAATCTTGAACCAAAACCAGAAGAAACTGACCAAAAGCCAGAAATTATAGAGTCAGAAGAACCAAGAGATACAGAAATATCTATCCCAGAGTCAACAGAATCATCCGCATCACCTGACTCTAATTTTATGATAAACCAAATTTATACAGATTCACCACCAATAGAATTTCTAGAACATCCCCCAGAAAATCCCGAAAATCAAGAATTACCACAACCATCACCAACTGAACCAGTAAGGATAGTTGATAAATTTACCTTAGCAGAATTTGAAATCATCAAAGAATGCTGTCAGCACGTCGATATCACACCCAGAACAGGGAAACGATTAATTAATATATGTAAGATTCTGAAAATTATCTGGACTCCCGCACCCAATGATAGTAGATGGAAAAACGAACCAGACATAGACGTTAAAAAAAGCTTAGTTGCATTTCTCGCTTTAGCTGGAAGATATCCAACTCAAATGCGAAAAGTTCTAGCAGAAATATATTTAAAATTTGAGCAAAGCGACAAACAAAGAATAGAGTTAAAGAAAGAGGAATTTCTTAACGAATTACTAAAACAAGATTCATTTATGGATATGCATCATCAGCGAGAATGGAAGAAGTTTAAATATGATTTCCAAAAAATGCCCCCAGCCGATGAATTTATTTTTGAACGCAGAACTTTCAATTTAGCGATGTCTTTCTGCTTCGTCGGTGATGTCGGTTATGACCCCGATGATATGTACAACAGAGAGTACAGATTTGATGATGCTAAAAAACTCTATGGCTTTAATATGGGTAAATCAAATTTTATATAGTAACTTGGAAGGATACAGCAGTACTGTGTCCCTATACCTATAAAAAACAAAATAACTCCGTAGGATTATATCTATATAGATCGTAAAGTCTGACTTGTAAAATGTCAATGGCTGAAATGACGAATTTTCGTTAAATTATTGACACTATTCTCAATAATATTGAGAATGAAGCTGGATTATTGCGAAAAATCTCATCTTGCACAAATTTTCCCACATTCCCATATTTGCCTTTTCACATAGGTAACAGAGGTAATTGAATACTGACCGTAGTACCCTTATTTAATTCAGATTGAATGTACAACTCCCCATTATGAGCATTAATAATTCGTTTGCTGATAGCTAAACCTAAGCCTGTACCATTTGGTTTAGTGGAAAAGAAAGGTTGAGTTAAATTGGCTAAAATTTCTGGTGGTATAGGTTCACCACTATTATGTACATTAATACAAACTTTATTTGTTGATGTAGTTGATATAATATTTACTTCCCATGTAATTACACTTCCCGGCGTAACCGCTTCACAAGCATTACGGACAATATTAATAAAAACTTGTTTTAATTTATCTTTATCTCCTAAAATTTTTACACCAGAGGCAGAAGATATAAATTTAATTTGTCGTTCCTGTGCTTCTGGTATTTCTTGAATCGTTAATAATAGCTCACTAATAAATTGATTGATATCTAACTGAGATAAATGTAAGATTTGTGGTTTAGCATAAAGTAAAATTTCACTTAACAAGCGTTCTAAACGACTGGCTTCATCTAAAGCTAAAGATAAACGTTTTTGCGCTGCTTCTGTTAATACGGTTTTTTGAAAATACTTTAATCCCATCAACATTGTAGTTAAGGGGTTGCGAATTTCATGAACAATCATCGCTGCAAATTCGCCAATAGCTGCTAAACGTTCTTGTTCTACTAATTTGGCTTGTGCTGTTCTTAATTCTGCGGTGCGTTTTTCTACTTCTGCTTCTAAATTTTGATTAAATAAACACTGCTTTTGATAAAGATGATAATGGTCGATGGCTGTTGCGGCTCGTTCTGAAAAGAGTTCGATGATTTGAATTTCTTCTGTTGTAAACTTTCTCGGTTGTTGATGAAAGGAACAAATAGTACCAATTACTTCACCTTGTGCTGTCCGCAATGGTATTCCTAAATAAGATAAATAACCTTCTAAAGAATCTTGATAATCTGGATGTTGGTTAGCATTTTCTACTGCTAAAGATTGACCAGTGGCGATAACTTTGCTGGCTACTGTACCATGTAGCGAATAACTATGTTCGCAGTTACCTAAGTCTAAACTGCTGGCTAAAACAGTGGCAAATCCTTGTTGACAGAGTGTTACTACTGACAAATCTACTTCTAGTAATTGACTAACACCGCAAGCAATATTGTGTAAATAATTACTGATTTCCCCAGTGCGATAATTGAGAGATAATAAAAGTTCGATCGCTTGCAGCTTTTGTCGCAAAGGTTGGTCTGGAAGCATCATTTTACTTGCACTGACTGTACTCATAGATAGCGATCGCTTAACAACTTTCAACAATTTTGGATTGTTTAGGTACTAAGAATTTTACTGCTAAAAGCTGTATTTGTATATCCCAACTACTGAAAAATTTACATACAGCAGGGAACAGGGAACAGGGAACAGGGAACAGGGTTGAAAGTCTTTTAGCATAAGGCTTTGTTCCTAACATTTGTACCTCATTTAGCTAAAATCTGCTGTAAGTCAATGTGAGGTTTTTATCTAAATATCCACAAAGCTTAAATTTTGCTGAGAAGTACATGAAAAATTTTTCAGCAGAATATCAGTTTAGTAAATGAAAATTTTTAGACGATAATCACGATAACATTAATTAAATAAGTCACAATTAATCTACAGAGAATCAAATTATTTTCCTGGAGAAAATCACAGTGCTACAGTTTAACTATATATTGACACTTTTCTTAACTGCTCTAATGATGGTTAGCTGTACTAATCAAGCTAATTCTGCAAAAACTCCCGTTAGTGTTACTCCTCAATCAATTTCTAATTCCCAATTACCTAAAACAGAAAATTTAGCATCTATCAAGTCTGGAACTTTCGTCTCTGGAGAACATGAAACTAAAGGAAAAGTCGCTATAAATCGCAGACAAGGCAAAACCTTTTTAGAGCTTGATCAATCATTTAAAACTTCTAGTTCGGGGCCTGATTTAGTTGTGGTTCTGCATCGCTCAGATAATGTAATTGGTTCGACTAAACCCCCATCTTATCCTCTCAAAGAGGGAGATTATCTTGTTATCAGTCGTTTACAAAAATTCAATGGTTCTCAAATTTATGTCCTTCCCAAGAATATTAATATAGCAGATTACAAATCTGTGGCAATTTGGTGTCGTAAATTTAATGCTACTTTTGGCGTGGCTAAATTGAGCAATAGCTAAAGTAATAAATAGTTTCCATCAACAGAATTTATTTTTGCCGTTTCAGGTTAAATTTTACCTGAAATTTTATCATTATTATTGAATCTGCTGATCACAAATAAGCAATAAAAATGAATCTAATCAAGAGTTATTCCCAAAACATAACTAGAATGCTTTTAGTTAAACTTGAGCCAAATTCACTCAAGTTTCGTTTGACATCAGGAATAATATTGATATTTATCCTGGGATTGGGTAGTTTAACTCTATGGGTGAGTTGGGAAATGCAAGCTTTTTTGATGACTATTCATCAAATGTCAGATATATCTGAACAATATCGGCAGCTTTTAAATTTTATTCATAATTTAAAGATGATGAGCTTGTTATTATTAGTTATTATGATAATTATTACTACTTTATTTATTCAGCGATCGCTCCTGCCATTACAACAGATAAACCATTGTAAAATTGCTCATAATAACGAATTAATTCCCTACAGACTCAAGTTAAATCAAACACCAAAAGAAATCAAAATCCTTGCTCAAACCTGGACAGAACTTTTAACACAATTACAAGAAACAAAAGAGCAACAACGACAATTTATTAACGACTTAGCCCACGAATTACGTACACCTTTGAGTATGGTTTATGGATATCTGCAAAGGACTGGAAAACGCGGTGATAACTTAACAGAAGCTCAAAAAGAAAGTTTAGAAATGGCCTTGTCAGATGCCGAACGCATGACTCGGATTTTACAAAATTTACTGGATTTAGCTAGGGCTGGTAGTAATACCATACCACCACCAGAACCAGTAATACTCAATGATTTGCTGACGAATATGGCACAAATGACAGAAAAATTTGAACATCGAGAAATTCAACTTGATTTAGTGCCATTCCCCGTAAAAATTAAGGCAGATTATCATCAGTTGATGCAAATTTTCAATCATTTGATTAGCAATGCAGTTAAATATTCAGATCCAGGTGAGGCGATTTATTTGCGATTAAATCAGATTGATAATTGGGCAATAATGCAAGTAAGCGATCGCGGCTGTGATATTCCCGTATCAGAACAATCGCGGATTTTTGAACCCTTTTATCGTGTTGATCCCTCCCGTTCTCGTGCTACTGGAGGAGTAGGATTAGGTTTAGCGATCGTTAAACGTTTGGTAGTCAGTATGGGCGGTATAGTAACAGTCCAATCAACGCCAGGTGAAGGCAACACTTTTATTGTAAAATTACCTATTATATAGATAAAATTATGACAGCACACATACTTTTAGTAGAAGATGAAATCAAACTCGCACGATTTATAGAACTAGAACTTAGTAGCGAAGGTTATCAAGTCAGCGTCGCTAATGACGGGATGAATGGGTTAATGTTAGCACGAGAATCAACACCAGATTTAGTAATTTTAGATTGGATGTTACCCGGTTTATCCGGTGTAGAAATTTGTCGCCGTTTGCGTTCCACTGGCATTTCCGTACCAGTAATATTATTGACAGCTAAAGATGAAGTAAGCGATCGCGTCACCGGTTTAGATGCAGGTGCAGATGATTATGTCGTCAAACCATTTAGTATTGAAGAATTACTAGCCAGAATCCGCGCTCATTTACGTCGCACCCAAGAAACAAATGAGGATTTATTACAGTTTTTAGACCTAAGTTTAAATCGTCGTACCCGTGAAGTTTTTCGCGGTAAACGAGCAATTGATTTAACAGCCAAAGAATTTGATTTATTAGAATATCTCCTTACCCATCCCCGACAAGTATTTACTAGAGAACAAATTCTAGAGCAAGTGTGGGGTTATGATTTTATGGGAGATTCCAATATTATAGAAGTTTATATTCGTTATCTCCGACTGAAGTTAGAAGAAAGTCAAGAAAAGCGTTTAATTCATACTATCAGGGGAGTAGGTTATGCTTTACGCGAGTAGTTTTAAGTAAGAATTCAGGAGTCAGGAGTCAGGAGTCAGAATAGTTAGTTATCACACAAGGAATAGAGATCAGTAATATTTGGCGAAAATCATTTAGCTTGATTCTCAAATTCTCTCAAATGCTGTATTCTGTATTCTGAATCCTTACATTATTTTTTTAGAGACGTTGTATATAAAGTCTCTGTTCAGTATGAGAATAATATAGCAATCCTAAATCATTTATGAACGCTACCTGTTCCCTGTTAAGAGTTCCCTGTTCCCTTCTCTCCAAAAGTCAGTTCACAACTTAGATCGGATTGCTATATGTGAATCAAGGTTTATCCGGTAAAAGAGGATTTTGAATTGTACAATTATTCATCTCACATTGTTTTTGATATAGTTGGTTCACATATTGTTTTTGCCAAGCGAGGGGAATTTCTAACAATGATAATGTCCCAGTCATTCCCAAACCTAAAAATAATAACATCGCAGCACAACTCACAGTAATATGTACCTTACGCCAAAAATTAGTTTTATCCTTATAAATTTCTGGTAAAATAGATAAAGAAAAAATCATTAATAAAGCAGCAGCTATTCCATAATAATAATGAGACATATACCATTTTTCAGTTAGGCGATAAACACCATTTTGACAACCAAGAACTACTAAACCCATACCTACGAGAGTAGCCAATATCCCGCGCCAATTTTTATTTTTAGCTTGATAAAGTAAAACTTGAGAAATAATAGTTGCAGCAAATATTAAGACTATAAACGTGACTTGGAAAGGTGATTTTAACCAAATTTGATACTCAAAAACATGGCTAAAAATAGCATAAGCCAGTGCTACTAAAACAACACCCACAACCGAACCTGTTAACCATTTACCTAATTGGACATGTTCTGGTCCCGCAACTGGTGGAATTTTACTTTTACCTGCGCTAATAGTTTCTAGCCGACGTTGACGCACCTGCAAAGCACGATGGAGGACTATACCAATTAAAGGAAAAACAACAGTTACGGCAATTACTGGATGTAACAGCAAAATTATATCTTTAGCTGCCATATCGAATCCTCTATTTTTGAAAAATTTATTGTGTTATAAAAAGGACACCTCATGTAAGAATCCAGAATCCAGAATCTAGAATCTAGAATGAACAAAGCTAAGATGAAAATCATTCTGATTCCTGACTCCTGAATTCTGAATTCTGACGATAAAGTTATTTAACTTCGCTTGGTTGAAATCTCATAACTTTACCTTTTTTCACAGTTATAACTACATCATAAGTAGCACAATAAGAAATTGTTACATCATTAGCCTTGTTATATAAATTTACTACCATTCCTGCACCACCCGGCTGTACAGAAATTGGTTCTAAGTCACCAAAAAAGAAACGCCGCAACTGATCACCACTGCCAAATTGACCCTTATTTTTCATGAGCATGTCAATTTTTTGTTGAGCAGTTAAGCCAGTAGCATCTTTCATTTCTGCTTTCCGATCTTGCTTAACTTCTTGCGCTGAAACTTGAACTAAAGAGGGGTTAATAGCTTTAAGTGGAGCATTCCAAATAGTGACAATACCAGCTAAAGCAACAGTTGTAAATAGAGTAGAAGTTAATTTCATTTGTTAATCCTGCATCAATCTCAACTATGCAAAGCATCCCACTTGGTACTGAATTTGTTCTGAAACTCAACCACAAATTTTCTGAATTTATCCCCAAGAATAATTTAATCCCTACTCAGCATTTTCTCAGAAACAACTCATCATGACTTAATCAAGTAAATATAGTATGCTGTATGTTGCTGCTCTTGGCTTTACTGTGACTAGACTAAAAAAACCGCAAAATCTAATTGAGAAAATACCCGGACAGGTATATCTGTGGTTAGCTATCTTGATTTTTGGCGCGTCTAGTGCTGTCACCCGGAAATTAACAGAAATTGGAGCGCAACATTTAGTAGGCGATCGCAACCCCATTTCTTTGTGTAATGTATTATTTGTCGGTAATCTCTGTGCTTTGCTGGTGCTGACACTCATCTACTGGCGACAATGGAATCAGCCTAACTTGCAGCGAATATCAAAACGGGACTGGTTAGTTCTCACAGCAGTTACCATCTTATCAGGTGCGTTAGCTCCCGCTTTTATTTTTCAAGCATTAGCACTAACTAATGTTAACAATATTGTTTTAATTAGTCGCTTAGAACCACCTTTAACCTTAGCCTTATCAGCTTGGTGGTTGCAAGAAAGGGTAACACGTTGGGAATTTATTGGTGCATTTGTGGCTTTTTTAGGCATTGTTCTCAGCGTCGTTTTACAAACACCAACCCAAAACATAATGAAAATGGGAAATTTCAGTATAGGTGTGGGAGAAATTCTCACAGCTATAGCATCTATAGCCATAGCAATATCCACAATTATTAGTAAACGTTATATTTTTCATATTCCTATCGGCATTTATAGCATTTATCGCAATATTTTAGGAACAGCAATATTTTTCTTTGTGGCTTTAATACTCTATGGAAATGCTCACTTTATGGATGTATTCTCACCTTTCCTCTGGAAATGGATGTTAATTTATAGTGCTGTAATTGTAGTTTTAGGACAAATATTTTGGCTCAGAGGTTTCAATAGTTCCCCTGTATCTACAGTTTCCTTAGCCAGTTCCTTTACTCCCGTAGTTAGTATTTTGGCAGCTTATTTAATTTTAGGTGAAATCCCTACCCAAGCTCAATATATTGGTGGTATTTTAGTCTTATTAGGTATATTTTTGAGCCAAATCAGTAATATAAATAAAGCACGTAAAAATAAAGATTCTCGGATAACTCCTACTCAAATTCAACAACAATCAGAGGCAGAAATGGGTTTTAAGGGTTTTTAAAAGCAGACCGTTAAACCAAGAAATTGGCTAATAAGTACCCAAGCAAAATTAATTGCACATATTAACTAAAAACAGAACTGTCTGTATTTCTTACCTGTTCCCTGTTCCCTGTTCCCTGTTCCCTGTTCCCTCTCCTAACTATGAAATTTATTTTGCACGACTACTTATAAAAAGTAGATAGACTTACATCAAGCTATAGCTACAATTAATCATTATAATTGTAGTTTCCTGTAACTCTGATTGATTTCCGTTTAACCTAACCTACAACTAACCAAATTAAGCTACAATGCAAGCAGAGTAAGCATTTCCTATATAAAAAACTCATGCTGGAGACTCTGCAAACCCAAATTTATCAACTCGAACAATTCGCCAACAGCGTAGTTTCGCAACAGCTAACCCATCTCACGATCTTTAGTGTGGGTATCATCTTTACTGCTGGCTTGCTAACTAGCCTTACGCCATGTATGCTGTCAATGTTGCCGATTACGGTGGGCTATATTGGTGGTTATGAAGCAAAAAGTCGCTTTCAAGCTGCGGCACAGTCAACTTGGTTTGCATTGGGACTAGCTACCACCCTGGCGGTCATGGGAATTATTGCAGCTTTGGTTGGTAAAGTTTATGGTCAAATAGGGTTTGGTTTACCAATTATTGTCAGCATTTTAGCTATTATCATGGGGCTAAATTTACTCGAAGCCCTGCCGCTACAATTTCCCGCTTGGGGTGATACAAATTGGATTCCCCAAAATTTACCTTTAGGTGTGCGTTCTTATTCTATTGGATTAACTTTTGGTTTAGTTGCTTCTCCTTGTAGTACCCCAGTTTTAGCTAGTTTATTGGGTTGGGTTGCTAATACCCAAGATTTAATTTTAGGTGCAGCTTTATTACTTTCTTACACCGCCGGACATGTCGCACCATTAATTTTAGCAGGTACGTTTACTGCGACAATTAAAAAACTGCTAGAGTTGCGTCGCTGGTCTAGTTGGATTAATCCTGTTAGCGGTGCGCTGTTGGTAGGATTTGGTGTATTCTCTTTACTTTCTCGCATTCCTCTTGGTAATTTCTAGGCATGACTTTAGACAATACTACACCTACAGAAGTCAGTTGGTTATCAACTATTGGGCGCTTTTTCCGTAAGGAATTTTTATCGGTTCTGACAGATTTAAGATTAGCAATTGTGTTGTTGCTAGTAATTGCTGTATTTAGTATTTCTGGTACAGTAATTGAACAAGGTCAAACTCCGGCATTTTACCAAGCTAATTACCCAGAACATCCGGCTTTATTTGGTTTTCTCACTTGGAAGGTGATTCAAGTTGTAGGGTTAGACCATGTTTATAGAACTTGGTGGTTTTTGAGTTTATTAGTTTTATTTGGTACGAGTTTAACTGCTTGTACTTTTACTCGGCAATTACCAGCCCTCAAAGCAGCACGTCGTTGGCAATATTACGAAGAACCGCGACAATTTCAAAAATTAGCTTTAAGTGCAGAAGTAAATAGTGTTTCCTTGGCATCATTAACGCCAATTTTACAAAAGCAGAATTATAAAATCTTTCAAGAAAAAGATGGTATTCTCTACGCGAGAAAGGGAATAATTGGTCGTATTGGTCCGATTATTGTCCATATTGGTATTGTGGCCATTCTCTTAGGAGGAATTTGGGGAGCGATGACGGGATTTGTCGCTCAGGAAATGGTCGCTAGTGGTAATACTTTTCAGGTCAAAAATATTATTGACGCTGGCCCTTGGACATCAACAGATGTGCTAAAAGATTGGGCAGTGCGAGTTAATCGTTTTTGGATTGATTATACACCAACTGGAGGAATTGATCAGTTTTATTCAGATTTATCTGTGGTGAATAATGAAGGTAAGGAAGTTGACCATGAGCAGATTTATGTGAATAAACCTCTGCGTTATCATGGTGTAACTTTTTATCAAACTGATTGGGGAATTTCGGGAATTAGGTTTAAATTTAATAATAGTCCGGTGTTTCAAATCCCGATGGCTTTATTAGATACGAAAGGGAAGGGAAGAATTTGGGGAACATGGATTCCCACTAAACCTGATATGAGTGCTGGTGTCTCTTTATTAGCCAAAGATTTGCAAGGAATGGTGTTAATTTATGATGACCAAGGGAAGTTAATTAATACTGTCCGTGCGGGAATGTCTACCCAAATCAATGGTGTAAATTTGAAAATTATTGATGTGGTGGGTAGCACAGGTTTACAAATTAAGTATGATCCTGGTATTCCCATTGTTTATATTGGCTTTGCGTTGCTGATGCTGGGTGTAGTCA
The DNA here is from genome assembly GCA_035298905.1 of Nostocaceae cyanobacterium. Classification (GTDB taxonomy): domain Bacteria; phylum Cyanobacteriota; class Cyanobacteriia; order Cyanobacteriales; family Nostocaceae; genus DATGXB01. The sequence continues at coordinate 34,236 of DATGXQ010000630.1, forward strand.
TGAGTTATTTTTCCCATTCCCAAATCTGGGCTTTACAAAATGGCGATCGCCTTTACATTGGTGCCAAAACCAACCGCGCACAAGTAGCCTTTGAACAAGAGATTTTAGGCGTGCTTAATCAGTTGAGTTTAAACGCAGAATCACCCAAAGGTTAACGCAAAGGTTCGCGGAGGAATACTCTGTGTCCCTCTGCGCTTTCCTCTGTGTCCCTCTGCGTTTTATTTCTGATGTTTGACTTCAATTACTGTATGCACATTTCCACGAGGGCTAAAATCGGCTTTGACGGTAATTTCTAAAGGATCGCAAGCTGCTACTACATCATCTAAAATCTGGTTGGCTGTTTCTTCGTGAGAAATATAGCGATCGCGGTAACTATTAATATATAGTTTTAATGCCTTTAACTCTACTACCTTCTCATCAGGTATATAGTTAATATGAATCGTCGCAAAATCAGGATAACCAGAAAACGGACATTTACACGTAAATTCTGGCAATGTAATATCAATATTGTAACGTCTACCTATCCGGGGGTTAGGAAAAGTTATTAACTGTCCTTCCGCAATATTCCGTTCCCCATACTTTAAATCTTCGTTGGTGACGGTTGCTGTTTCTGGTGAGGAATTAGTCATAATTATATAGATGCAGAAATCAAACTATAAATAACTTAACATTCCTCACTCACCACTTGACTAATTACTCACCACCATTTTCCCAATCTGGACAACTCTCATCATCCCAGCCGTGAGGATGGATACCACAAACTAACAAGTTACCACCATAAACTTGGCCATGATAGTTGCGACAACCAACACAAGCAGCATTTTGTTCTGGCGTTGCTTCTACTGGATAAGGAAAACCGGGGTCTACATCTGTCACCACATCTTCTAGTTCCCAGTAAGCTTCTAAAATTGGTTCGGCTAGTTCTTGTAAATACTGATCAACTTCCAGAGCAATTGTAGCTTGTACTTGTTCAGTAATTTCTTCTGTTAGCTCAAAAAAAGCATCTACCATGTCACCTATTCCTACGAAGAAGCTTTCCACCTCTTCAGCCACGGTTTCGACTATGTTCATTAAATCTTTTTGCCACTGCTCCATAAACTCAACGCCCTTAATAGCGGTAAACAGGACGCTAGTTGTTATCTGGCTGGAAGTGCTAGAACATACAACAGGCAATGCACCTAAAACCAGTTTCTTGTAGCGTCATCTACACAATAACAACTGTTAGTGACTTTTTACTCATCACGTTGCAGTCGTTTTAACTCTTCTTGCAGTTCTAACACTTGTTGGCGCAGCTGGTCTACATTTTCAGATTTCCCCTCTTTCACAGTTGGCACTTCATCTTCCTCAATAATTTCGATGCGGCGAGGTTCTGAAGGTGCTGTTTTTTCGGGCGTTGTATTAGGCGGTTGGGGCTGTTGGGCTTGCCTCATTGTATCTTCGACAAAGCGCCGAGCTTCTTCTGTCGTCATTTCGCCCCTTGCCACCATTTCATCTGCCAGTTTTTGGACTTGCGATCGCAGTTCGGCTAGTTTCCCCCCTGCTTTCTCACCAGCATAAGCAGCCAGACCGATACCAAGGTAAAAAGCTTTTTGAACAATATCTCCAAAACCAGGCATGGAAGTCGAGCGCTCCTAAAATGGGGCGACCCGGAGACTACGCCTACTCCAAGCATCCCTTATTGCTGCTACCTTCCGGTCCTGACAAGGTTTGGGCGTTGCAGTCGCATAGATCCAGGTCTTCTAGAATCATAACACTAAAATTTAAAAATTGTGAGCTATTCCATCACAATTTTCCACTCATAAAGTTGATAATTGACACAACCGTTCTGTATCAAGGGGTCTGAGGCTATTATCGCTTGTGCTTCTGCCATCGATGCAGCTTCAAACACCATCATTCCCCCGCCCATTTTGGCCCAATAGCCTGTTTTGGCTTTGTGTCCTTGGGCAATTAACTGCTGTACATAAGCTTTATGGGCTGGTATATGTTGGTCAAAGGTGGATTTATCAACTTTTCCTTCTTCAATCTTGACAAACCAGGGCATAGTCAGAAATTCAAAATTCAAAATTCAAAATTCAAAATTAATTGTAGCGGTAAGCGTAATTTTTTTGTGCTATTCTACTACTAGATCCACTCAATGCTAATTAGACAAAATTAATTCAACAGTCAAATTTTGTATACAATTTTAGTAATAAAATTCGATTGTGTAGTTTTGTTGCCAATCTGAAATATCGACAACTTTTGAATTTTGAATTGTCCGATGAGTAGTTTTGTTGCTAATCTGAAATATTGACAGTTTTTGAATTTTGAATTTTGAATTTTGAATTGTCCGATGAGTCTCTATTTTATTGCCCTCCTGCCACCACAAGCGATCCAAGAACAAATTAACGAAATTAAACAACATTTTGCCGATAAATATGCTAGTCGTACTGCGCTCAAATCGCCGCCACATATTACTTTACAACCGCCTTTTGAATGGGAAGATGGGGAAATATCCTTTGTAGAAACTTGTCTAAAAACATTTGTCCCTCAGCAGCAACCACTACCAATTACACTCAATGGTTTTGCGGCTTTTCCTCCCCGTGTTATCTATATCAATGTGGTGAAAACTCCAGAAATTCTGACCTTACAAGCTAACTTAAAGGCTGATTTAGAAACTAACTTGGAAATAGTAGATAAATCTGCTAAAAATCGCCCGTATTCGCCTCATCTAACAGTAGCATTTCGAGATTTGACCAAGCAGAATTTTCGAGCTGCTTGGCCAGAATTTGAGCATCGTCAGTTATACTTTGAATTTACAGCCACTCATTTAACATTATTACAGCATGATGGTAG
>DATGXQ010000631.1:0-4978 GCA_035298905.1 Nostocaceae cyanobacterium
AAACCCTGCATTTTGGTCTGACGAATAGGGAAATTTACGCTTAACAGATAGTTGAAACTGTTCCCTGTTCCCTGTTCCCTGTTCCCTACCCTCACTAATAACTTATTCAGCAAGCCCTACTTAAGTTAAATCATTTACAGATCAAAGTAAATGATTTACAATCATGTCTACTAATTACCTGCGTCCGTCAGCGTTAAATATTTATCACCCTGCTTTTTTGATTAGTTAAATTTGTTGAAATACTTATATTGATTAATTCCATAACAGCCAAGTCTAGGCTTTGGACGGCGATGGTCTTTTACCTTTAAATATTCCTTAACTGCAAGTGATAGACCTATCGCACAACTCTAAGTCAAACCTTAGATTAAAATTGTAAAGTCGCACTTTTTAATAACTGGGGCGCTAGGATTCGAACCTAGGGATGGCGGGACCAAAACCCGCTGCCTTACCGCTTGGCGACGCCCCAAAACATCAGACTCCATTAATATAGCAGGAATCCTTGGGGTTATGTCAAGTAGTTTGGCAAATTTTTTTTTGATTGCCTAAAACTCTTGATGGCAGTGGCTTTGTGGCAACTCCAAGCCTGTCTTTATTTCCAGAAAGCTGAAAAATCATCAAATTTTTCATTATCAGCATTTATCAATATATAGTAATCCGATTTGAGTCATGAACTTACTGGTGGAGGCGGGGTATTGGGTATTGGGTATTGGGACTGTTCACATCTCATTTAGGATTACTATACTACTAGATAGTTATGAATGATTTTATATTGATGATAGAATCCATTTATGCCAAAAGCAAAGTTACCCAAAGGTGATCCAGTTATTCTCATCGCCGTGGCTGACTATTTCAAGGTGCTATCAGAAGTAAGTCGGTTACAAATCTTGGCTTGCTTGAAATCAGGGCCAATGAATGTGATGGATCTGGCGGAAGTAACTGGTTTAGGACAGGCAAATCTCTCTAAGCATCTGAAAGTATTAACTCAAGCGGGGATACTATCTCGTCAACCAAAAGGAACGAGTGCGTTTTATGAGGTTGCTGATCCGATGATTTTTGAGTTGTGTGAATTAGTGTGCGATCGCATTAGCGATCGTTTGCTACAACAAGCAGAAAGCCTGAAAGCACTCCGCCAGAAAACAGAACTTTTCTGACAAATCACAGGATTAGTCATTTTCGTGATTATGGCGAATTGAGCGATCGACTTGGTAACTTGTTATCAGGTTTACATGACTTTATAGCTATAAAGCCGTTAAACATAGTTATAATTTTTTCTGCTGCTGAGAAAAATTAGGAGCGATCGGCTGTTCGTGACTACTAAGTGCTAAAATTACTCGGCAGCTATTTAGTTATTTATTGAAACAGCATCTATGACACATCACCTTTATCCTTTACAGATTGGTAAACATATTACCCGTTATCCCATTATTCAAGCCGCAATGGCGGTAGGGGTATCCGGTGCTAAACTGGCTGGAGCGGTTGCCAATGCTGGGGGAGTGGGTGTGATTGCTTCACTGGGAATCGGGTTGAACTCTCCTGACTTTGACCAACGTAGACGGAGGAGTTTTTTTACAGCCAATCAACTAGCCCTGAAAAATGAATTGAGCAAAGCTCGTGCTATTAGTCCCGATGGAATCATCGGAGTAAATGTTGTAGTTGCTACTAGAGATTATCAGGAATTAGCTCAAACCGCAGCAGCAGAGGGAGCAAATCTGATTATTACTGGGGCAGGATTGCCTTTAAATTTACCAGAATATACTGTAGATTATCCTGATGTGGCATTAGTGCCGAGCATTGCAAATGTACAAGCAGCTGAGTTAATCTGCCAAACCTGGCAAAGTCGATATCATCGTCTCCCTGATGCTTTGATAGTGGAAAATTGCCAGAAGGTGGGAGGGCATTTTAACCAATGTGAACAGATTAATTTACCTGGATTTTCCATTGAGTCTGTCATTGCTCAATTGCGAGAATTTTTGTTAAAACAGATGGGGGTGAAGATACCATTGATTGTCACAGGAGGAATTAGCGATCGCTCTGATATTGAGGAGATGTTAGCAATAGGTGCAGATGGCGTACAAATCGGCACTCGCTTCATTACAACAGCAGAATGTGATGCTGATGTGCGTTATAAAAAATTTCATCTCCAAGCTGGTCCAGAAGATGTGGTGACAGTTCCCAGTCCTGTAGGAAAACCCAGCCGTGCTTTACGTAATCAGTTTGCGGAACAAGCCGTGATAGGTTCCTCACAATTGGAACGACGCTGTATTGCTAATTGTTTAGAAGATTGTTTATGTCGTGACAAAGGAAAAACCTATTGTTTACTTCAAGGATTAGCTAGAGCTGCTAATGGAGATGTGGAAAATGGTCTCATTTTTTCTGGAGCTAAAGTTCGTTCCCATGAGGAAATTATCTCTGTCTCGGAACTGATGGCAGAGTTAACCTTATCTGATAAAATGACATGTGTTTAGAAAGTAGACTTTATTGATATTGGAGAGAAAAATAATCCTGTTAAGAGAAAAACACAAAATAAATTGTCTAATTTCGTAGGGTGCGTTCCCTAACGCACCAACACATAACTTTTCTAAAAAATTTCGCCTTTCTTAAAAACTTCCACCAGAATATTGCTAAAGATATTAAAAAATTTTAATTTTTAATGTTTAATTTTTAATTTTCTATGAATGTAGATGAAATTATCAACCGCTATGCTGCTGGAGAAAGAAACTTTCAGCGAGTAAATTTACAAGAAGCGGAACTAACAAACGCTAACTTGGAAAGAGTAGATTTTAGCTATGCTGATTTACGTCAGACAAGGCTAGGAAAAACTAATTTTAGTCAAGCTTGTTTGCGAGAAACAGATTTAAGTGAAGCTATTCTTTGGGGCATAGATTTAAGTGCAGCAGACTTGTATCGTGCTATTCTCCGAGAAGCAGATTTGACAGGTGCAAAGTTAGTTCAAACTCATCTAGATGAAGCAAATTTAATTAAAGCCAGTTTATCTGGTGCTAATTTGCATGGTGCAAAACTATCCAGTTCTCTACTATTTCAAGCTGATTTCCGCCCTAGTTCCAATCAACGTACAGATTTAGGCTATGCGGTATTGAGTAGAGCAGATTTGAGTTATGCTGATTTAAGAGTTGCTTCCATGCATCATGCCAATTTAGATGGAGCGAAGTTGTGTCGCGCAAATCTAGGTCGGATTATTCAGTGGGGAGATGTAGCAACGGATTTGACTGGTGCTAGTTTGCAAGGCGCAGATTTAAGCTATGCTAATTTGACTGGTGCAATCTTGCAAAAAGCCAATTTACAAGGAGCCGATTTAACCGGAGCGATACTTTTGGATACTGATCTAAAAGGGGCGATTATGCCTGATGGTACAGTTCACGATTAATGATAGTGCAAGAAGGTATGAGGCAGGAGGGAAGAAAGCTTGTTAAATACAAATTTGCAAATCTTTGACTGCTATCAAGTTAATACTTTAACAGCAATCTTTTACTTTGGGTGTAGGGAATGAAGCGATATGTATTAAAAAGTAAAGAAAGCACCTACAGATTATATCGATAATAATAGCATAGTCTGTCAAGGGGTTTTAAGCGGCGGCTAGAAAGACGTATTTTCGTCAAATTATTGATAATAAATGTCAAGATTCTTGAGAATAGGGGCTAATTATTGCTAAAAGTCTTTTTTGCTCTTTTGCTAAAATTCTCAGGAAAGTGATTTTTTTGATTAAAAGTATGGGCATTGCATAGTGTAGGGTGGGCATTTAGGATATTAGTGTCAACTTAACGAAAAATGGGCGGTTAGCGGTTAGAAACCGCGTCTACACAAGCAAAACCCACCTGCGTGGGTTTCAAAACCTTGATTTTTCATTAGTCCGCGTAGGCGGACTTGGCCTGTATAGCCACGAATTCTATTCGTTAGGGCTTAAGTTTACACCTATGCATTTAGGAAATGCCCTCCCTACGTATTTTCCAACAATCAAATCGGAATCCTATATTCCTGTACTCATCCCTCTATGATGCAAAGCCCATTTTTATGTCTTAATTGTCTTAACTGTCCTAACAGTCTCCGTTTTTGTTGAAATTATTTCCTTAACTGTCTTAACTATCCTTGCATTTTCAGTAATAACACCAGATTATATTCACAAGCAAGATTTAAAGCTACTTCCGCTCAAATATTCCTCTAAGTCTCAGCCACAACAGACATAAATAACCTGCTGCAATGGTATTTTGCCTCAGACTCATATCTTGTGGCGAACTATTATGCTGGGTTGGTTTTGCTGTGGCTAAGAGTGAGAAAGCTTTAGTGATGTTCAAAATTAAGTAAATTCAGGATTTAACAACATGGTAACTACACCTATATCAAGCAGTACACAAGTAACTACTGTAACCACAGTTGCTAAAATTGCGTCAGGTCAAACTAAGCCAGGTGCAACCAATTGGCAAGTAACTGCTGGTAATGGGCTTTTGGTAGCTGTTGACACTAGCGCTGCTGGGTTTACCAGAACACCAATCTATGTCACCTCAATTGGTGGCGATGCTTATCATTGGGGACTCACCGGAACTAGTGCTGTTTACAAAGCCACAGAAAAAGGCTTTGAGATATCTGTCAGGTTTGAAGGAGACTTTACAGGCGTAGCTATTACCCCAGAAAAAGCCAATGAGTATAAATGGCATGTCAATTGGATTGCTATTGAGCCTTGGTTAGTAGATGGACAACTACCTAGCACTCAAACATCTTCTACCGCTACTACAACAACCCCAGTCTCTACAGTTCCAACTGTTGGAAAATACTACTACCTAATTGCTAAACACAGCAATAAAGCTTTAGATGTCCAAGGTAATAGACCTGTCCGAAAATTTGTAAAGCAGTCTGTGTCTGGCTTCCATGTGTTTTAAGCCTTAGCCAGATTTGACGTAATCATGAGGGCTAAAGACAGTTACTGATAGTATAGCCCCAAAAAAATACAGATGGTTAATTCATA
>DATGXQ010000632.1:0-2772 GCA_035298905.1 Nostocaceae cyanobacterium
AGTGGCAAATCGGGAAGTGACGCTAGGAGAAGCAGTAGAAGCGGCAACTAAATCATTAATGACAATATTGAATGATAGTAAAGTTTTTGTTACCGCTAATGTGTACGAAAAAGATTTAGCACAAATTAAGGTCGGTCAATCAGTCCGAGTTAAAGCCAATGGAATCAACAGCACTTTTAGCGGTCGAGTTTCCGTGATTGGTGCAGCAGTGGAAGGAGAAACGCGAGTTATTCCCGTCAAAGCCGAATTAAATAACTCTCGTGAGTTGCTTAAACAGGGAATGTTCGCAGACTTGGAAATTATCACAGACAACACAGCTACAGATGTTTTAGCTATTCCCACCTCAGCAGTAGTAGAAGCTAACGGTAAGCAACTGGTTTATATCCAAAATGGTAACGCCTTTCAACCAGTGGAAGTGACTCTAGGACAAACTTCTAGGGATTTAGTAGAAGTGAAAAGCGGGTTATTTGCGGGAGATTTAATCGTTGTGCAAAGAGCTACACAACTTTATGCTCAATCTTTACGGGGTGGTAGCAAAGATGAAACAAAACCCACAGAAACACCACAATTAATAGTTACTAATAATCAATTACCTTGGTGGTCATTTATTTTAGCTGGAGGAGGAGTGAGTGCGATCGCTGTTGGTGCTTTTTGGTTAGGTCGTCGCACCAATACTCAGGTTTATGTATCAGATGACTCCGCCGATTCTTTATCACAATTGGCAGCACTTAGTCAAGATTCAGGAATAAATCATAAGTAATCATCATCTTGTTATTTTATTTACTCCCTCGTAACTGATCAAAGACTTATCAACAATCAATGTTTAGCACAATTCTCAGATGGGTGATCGATCGCCGTTGGTTAGTAGTCATCGCCACCATCATCATTACCCTGTGGACTTTATATATTATTCCCAAAATGCAATTGGATGTTTTCCCACCTTTTGCACCCCCACAAGTAGAAATTCAAACCGAAGCACCGGGACTAGCACCAGAAGAAGTAGAATCTTTAGTCACATTACCTATTGAAAGTGCCATTAATGGTACACCCGGAGTTACCGTAGTCCGTTCTTCTTCAGCAGTTGGTCTTTCTGTCGTGAAAGTGATTTTTGATTGGAATACCGACATTTATCAAGCGCGTCAACTAATCACCGAAAGATTACAACAAGCCAGTAGCAAATTACCCGAAGGAGTAGAAACGCCGCAAATTTCTCCCACAACTTCCCCAGTCGGTACAGTCATTGTCTATGCTTTCACTGCTGAAAATACTCCTTTACTAGAAGTTAGACGTATTGTTGACTGGCAAGTTACCAACCGCCTCCTAGCCGTTCCCGGTGTTGCTCAAGTGGTAGCCTATGGTGGAGATACACGTCAGTATCAAGTTTTGGTCGATCCTGTGAAGCTAAAAGCCTTTAATGTATCTTTGCAGGATGTCACAGCCGCCGTAAAAGCTGCTAATGTGAATGCTCCTGGTGGCTATTTAATCACCCCTGACCAAGAAACCTTAATTAGAGGAGTAGGACGAGTAGAAACTCTAGAAGACTTGAAAAATTCTGCTATTACCTCCCGTCAAGGAACACCAGTGAGAATTGGAGATGTAGCAGATGTACAGATTGGTGCTGCTATCAAGCGCGGTGATGGTAGCTTCAACGGTGAAAAAGCTGTTGTAGTGATGGTAAATAGACAACCGAGTGCTGATACTCCCACCGTCACCAGAGCGGTAGAAGCAGCAATGAAAGAAGTGAAAGCAGCTTTACCTCAAGATATTAAAGTAACTCTCACTTTTCGCCAAGAAGAATATATTGATGCATCTGTAGAAAATGTGAAATCAGCCTTAATTGAAGGCAGCATTATTGTCTCTATTATTCTCATTCCTTTCTTAATGAATTGGCGGACTCTAACAGTCGTATTGTTAGATTTTTTCCTAACCTGGCTATTTGGATTATTAGTGATGTACTGGCTAGGTTTAGGACTAAATACAATGACATTAGGAGGATTATCAGTAGCCATTGGTACAGCCATTGATGATGCTATTGTTTATGCCGAAAACACTTATCGGAACTTAAGAGAAAATCTCTCATCGCCTCATCCCCGTCCCATCTTAGAAGTAATTTTTGATGGTAGCCAAGAGGTGCGAGATTCTCTCATTGGTGCAACAATAATTGGCATTGTAGTATTTTCGCCAATTTTTACTTTACCAGGTGTAGAAGGGCGAATTTTTACACCAATGGGCGTAACTTATTTAGTAGTTGTAGTAATTTCTAGTTTGGAATCATTATTAGTATCTCCTGCTTTATGTGCTATCTTACTTCCTAACAAAAAGATGAAAGTAAAAGAACCTTGGCTGCCAAGATTTTGTAAACAGATTTACAACTGGTTTTTACAATTGGCAATGAGGCGAACAAACATTATTTTTGCTTTTGCCAGTGCTGCTACAATTGCAGCTTTAATTATTGTTCCTACTTTTGGTAGAGAGTTTTTACCAGAGTTCCAAGAGCAGACTTTAGTTAATACCATCCTCCTTTATCCCGGAGTATCTTTAGATGCTACAAATAGTGCTGGTTTTGCTCTGGAATCAGCATTAAAAAACAATCCCAAATTTGATTATGTGCAGGTACGTTCTGGACGCGCTCCCGGAGATGCGGATGCGGCTGGAGTGAATCTAGCGCACATTGATATTGGTTTAAGTGAAGAAGGAATGAAAGAGCGAGATAAAACTTTAGAAATACTGCGCGAAGAATTTGCTAAATTACCAGGAGTAGCCCCTAATATT
>DATGXQ010000633.1:0-10640 GCA_035298905.1 Nostocaceae cyanobacterium
GATTCAGAATTCAGAATTCAGAATTCAGAATTAAAAAGACTTTAAGAGTCAAGCTGACTGAAATTCTCCAAATATCACTACTATCGATTCCTCTTTTGGTAACTATTCTGGCTCCTGGCTCCTGACTCCTGAATTCTTACGTATTTTACTGGGTATCAAAGGAAATAAATTACATTTGTTGCAACTCATAACGCAAATGACACAGTTAGCGGTAAACTAACCACTAGATGAGAAAGTGCAAATATATGTCCTCTACTTCTACTCCTTCCCTGCGTGAACAACAACATCCTTTAATTCGGCAGTTAGCTGATTGTATCGAATCGGTTTGGCATAAATACTTAGATTTATCGCCTTACCATTTACCTGCTGAGTTGGGTTATGTGGAAGGGAGATTAGAAGGGGAAAAGCTGATTATTGAAAATCGCTGTTATCAAACGCCACAATTCCGTAAAATGCACTTGGAATTGGCGAAAGTGGGAAATATGCTGGATATTCTGCATTGTGTTATGTTTCCCCGTCCAGAATATGATATCCCGATGTTTGGGTGCGATTTGGTGGGGGGTAGGGGACAAATTAGCGCTGCAATAGCTGATCTTTCTCCCACCAACGAGGGCAATTTACCAGCATCATACCATTCTAATCTCTCGCAACTGAAAACTATTAACTTTTCCCAACCCCGTGATTTACCGGAATGGGGAGGTATATTTTCTGAGTTTTGTTTATTTATTCGTCCGGCTGACTCTACAGAAGAAGCCTTATTTCTCAATCGGGTAAATGAATTTTTAGAGATACATTGTAGTCAGGCGATCGCTTCTCATCCTGTATCATCTGAACAAGTAGCAAAAATCATTGCTGGACAGAAAAATTATTGTACCAAGCAGCAACAAAATGATAAAACTCGCCGTGTTCTAGAAAAAGCTTTTGGTATAGATTGGGCAGAAAATTACATGACAACGGTTTTATTTGATTTACCAGAATAGTTATCTCCTTTTGACTCATTGATTTATCTGTAAGCTGCGTTACGTTTTCCCGGAATTGATAAATGTAGAATTCATTTATCCAAAGTTCAAGGAGTAAAAAAATAGGAAAATCATCTTTTTATTGCTTTGGTCATAAGTATCAAAGACAACTTATTGCTTTGCTCAATTTTGTTCATACGTTAACAATCAAGTCCAAAAGAAACTGATTTGTAACTTATGTTCTGTTTACCTGGAAACTATTGATTTTGTGTTGTTTAACTGCCATTTATTTTGGATTTAACCTTCATTATTTAGGCCGTTTTTTTCATTTTTATTCTGGTTTACGGTCATCTCCAATTACTAAAAGTCTGGGTAAAAATCTTACCGAGAAAATGTTGACATTACTATATTCAGCGAATTTCTACCAATTAAAATTCTCGTTGAAGAAAAATTCAGAAGTCAGAAATCGCTATCAGTGAGTGGGTGATTCAAAGCTATCACCAGTCATACATAATTTAGTTCTGAATTCTGTTTTGATAATTTTAAACTTTTGATTAGTTAGCATCTGGGTGGTCAATTTGGAGGATTCAATAGTTTGTATCCCCTTGATTTTGCATGACTATTAATAGCTATTGAACTAAAAGCAGCATTAGCAAAATATAGCTTTTAGTCAGGCTCATATAGTTTTGAGTAATAGCTAACTGCAAACAATCCTGATTTTATTCAGAACAGATTATTTATTACGCTTCAAACAATTCAGATAAATGGGCAATATAACATGTCAAGGGTGACTGAAAGGCCAAGACTTACGGAACAGCCACTTGAGAAATCTAAAATTTGGTTGGGTATTGCTGTAGCTTTGCCAGTAGCGATCGCCGCCGGCATACTGGCCACAGCGAAAATGGAACAGCTAAAAAAACTAACTTCTTCTGTCTCTATAGCACCAGTACCTAATACTGTCAGTGCAGCTGGGAGACTAGAACCACAAGGAGAAATAGTCAAAATATCTGCCCCGGCTACGGGTATCTCATCAGGTTCTAGAGTGCAGCAACTTTTGATTAGAGAGGGACAAAAAGTACAAAAAGGTCAAGTTGTCGCTATTCTGGATAACCGCGACACCAATCTAGCGGCAGTGGAAGAAGCAAAAGCTAAACTCCTGGAATCTCGTGCTAATTTAGCGCAGGTGCGGGCAGGTACACCCAGAGATATCCAAGCCCAAAGGGCTGTAATTGCCCGTTTACAGGCGCAGTTAGTGGGAGAAAGGGACGCACAACAGGCAACGATCGCGCGGATTGCTGCCCAATTAAGTAGTGAAAAAGTTGCCCAACAAGCTGGTGTCAACCGTTTAGAAGCGGAACTGCGCGGACAACGAGACACTTTAAGAGCAACGATCGCCCGTATCCGGGCTGAACAGCGCAATGCTCAAGTAGATGCGGGTAGATATGAATATTTGTATCGAGAGGGGGCAATTTCCCAACAAGAAAGAGATAGAAGGCGTTTAACTGCTATTACTGCTAGCCAGCAATTAGCAGAAAGTCAAGCTACTCTCCGACAAGCATTAGCTACTATCCAACAACAATTGGCTGAAGCCAGAGCAAATCAGATGAAAACTCTAGCCACCTTAGAACAACAGCTAATTGAAGCCAGAGTTACTCGTGACAAAACTTTAGCCACCCTACAAAAACAAATAGATGAAGAAACAGCCAGACTCAACAGATTGTTAGAAGTTAGTCCCACTAACGTGTTAGTTGCTCAAGCACAAGTTAGCAGCGCGATCGCTTTGGTTAAAAAAGCTCAAGTTGAACTTCAACAAAGTTATGTCAAAGCACCGATTTCTGGGGAAATTTTGAAAGTTTATACCAAAACTGGTGAAGTTTTAAGTACCAGTGGCATTGCTGAAGTGGGACAAACTGATCAAATGTTTGTAGTTGCAGAAGTACCAGAAGATAGTATTAATAAAATCAAGCTTGGACAAACCGCCACTATCTCTAGTGACAATGGTGCATTTAGCGACCAATTAACAGGAACTATTACCGAAATTGGGAGAAAGATTGGTAAAAAAGATGTGTTAAATACAGACCCAGCCGCAGATGTAGACGCTAGAGTTGTAGAAGTCAAAATTGCTCTTTCACCTGCTGATAGTCAGCGTGTTTCTGGTTTAACTAATGCCAAAGTAGTAGTAGAAATCAATGCTGAATCCAGTACCAAACAACAACCAAAAAATGGACAATAATAAAACAAAAAATCAAGATCAAGCTCAAAAACTCTGCTCTAATTTTCTCAGTACCCAAAAACCAATCAAATGATTAAGAAAATACCTTTATCTTGGCTACAACTAACCAGAGAAAAAACTCGCCTAGCCGTAGCTTTATCAGGTATTGCTTTTGCGGATATCTTGATGTTTATGCAATTGGGTTTCCGGGATGCTCTATACTACAGTAACGTCAGAATGCACAGTAGTTTACAGGGTGACATTGTTTTAATTAACAGTCAATCTAATGCTGTTTTATCAATGAAAAGCTTTTCCCAACGCAGGTTATTAAAAGCTTTAGACCTACCCGCAGTTAAATCAGTACATCCTATATATTTAGACTATACTAGCTGGAAAAATCCTGTTACTGGCCGCCCTAGAAGTATCCTCATTTTTGGGATAAATCCAGAAGTTAATCTTTTTGATTTACCTGGTGTTGAGGAAAACTTAAATAAATTAAAAATGTCAGATACAGTTTTATTTGACCGTTCTTCCCGTCCAGAATATGGCCCTATCCCTAGTGACTTTGAACAAGGTAAAACTGTGACTGCTGAAGTTCGTAGAAGACGAATTAAGGTTACTGGATTGTTTACTTTAGGTGCATCTTTTGGCGCAGATGGAAATTTAATTACCAGTGATGTAAATTTCTTACGAATATTTAATAATCGACAAAGAGGTTTAATTGATATTGGTATTATCAAATTAAAACCAGGTGCAAATGCTGATTTAGTTGCTCAAGATTTGCGGAGTTACTTACCCACAGATATAAATGTTTTTACTAAACAGGAATTTGTCGATTTTGAGCGTAATTACTGGGCAACAAATACAGCCATTGGTTTTATTTTCACTTTAGGGACAATTATGGGTTTTATTGTAGGAACTGTAATTGTTTATCAAATTCTGTATACAGAAGTAACAGATCACTTGTCTGAATATGCTACTCTCAAAGCAATAGGTTACACTCAAAATTATTTATTAACGGTGATTCTTCAAGAAGCTTTAATATTAGCTGTAATTGGCTATATTCCCGGTTTTACTTCTGCTCTATTGATGTACAAAGTTGCCAGAGACGCTACACTTTTACCTGTATTTATGAGTGTTGAACGTGCTGTTATGGTACTAATATTAACTATTTTGATGTGCTTTGGTTCAGGAATAATTGCTATTAGAAAACTAAATTCCGCCGACCCAGCAGATATTTTTTAAGTTTTATCTCAGTATAAACTAACCATAAATTATAAATTAAAACTGAAATTTTTCATATTTTTATAAATTTGACTTTATAATTTTCTTTTGAGATAGGCATATAATTAATTTTTAATTTTTAATTTTTAATTTTTAATTTTTAATTTTTAATTGATTCACCTCTAGCTACTCACTTTATGATGAGCAAAGAACCTGTCATTGCTATTAAAAACCTCAATCACTATTATGGTAGAGGTTCTCTGAGAAGACAAATTTTATTTAACATTAATCTTGAGGTTTATCCTGGGGAAATCGTGATTATGACTGGTCCTTCTGGTTCAGGTAAAACTACATTACTGAGCTTGATTGGTGGTTTAAGGTCTGTCCAAGAAGGAAGTCTGATATTTTTAGGTGCAGAACTATATGGTGCGAGTCAAAATAAATTAGTACAGATTCGCCGTAATATTGGTTATATTTTCCAAGCTCATAATTTACTAGGATTTCTCACAGCTAGACAAAATGTACAAATGGCTGTGGAATTAAACCAAGGGTTTTCTCAAAGGGACGCTATTACTAAATCTGAAGCAATGCTTAAGTCTGTAGGCTTAGAGGAGAGAATTAATTACTATCCAGATAATTTATCTGGTGGACAAAAACAAAGAATAGCGATCGCTCGTGCTTTAGTCAATCATCCCCCACTGGTGTTAGCAGACGAACCAACAGCCGCACTAGATAAACAATCGGGACGGGATGTGGTAGAAATCATGCAGAGTCTAGCCAAAGAACAGGGAACAGCAATCTTATTAGTAACTCACGATAACCGCATTCTCGATATAGCCGATCGCATTGTGGACATGGAAGACGGTGTATTGATCCGCGATACTCAAAATAAAGTTATTAAGCCCTTAAATTAAACAATCATCACTCTTAATTGATTTGATTTGCGCCTTGATAATTGGTAATAGGTAGTAGGTTAGCTAATTAGCCGATTATCTATTACCCCATCGGCGAGGTATTGGGTATTGGGTATTGGGTATTGGGTATTAGGACTGTTCACATCTCATTTAGGGACAGATGAAAAAACGTGGAAACAAGCACAGATAAGGATTACAAAGTTTTTGAAGCTCAAAAAGTGCAAAGTTTTTACTAGGAGGGGTTTAAAAACCCTGCATTTTGGTCTGACGAATAGGGAAATTTACGCTTAACAGATAGTTGAAACTGTTCCCTGTTCCCTGTTCCCTGTTAAGAGTTCCCTGTTCCCTGCCCTCACTAATAACTTATTCAGCAAGCCCTAGATACAGAAAAAAGACCGCAAAAGCTGGGTTGTCTGGCATGGACGAGGCAAATACCCTGATATAATCATCGAGTTATTATCTCCTTCCACAGCCAAAGTTGATCAAGGCATTAAGAAGCAGATATACGAAAAAACCTTTAGAACGGAAAAGACTTCTGGAAAAAATCTGGAAAAATGAATAATGAACTTCATTCTGGCTTTTCAAACTAGAATTGTTTATTGTTAAGTTTTGTAATGCGGTGTAAAGGAGATTAGGAACACAAGCAAGAAAAGCAATAGCTTACTAATTCTGTGTCATGCAATGATTTGGAAAACTACTGTGACAATGGCAATATAATCTTAAAATATTATTAATTTCCGCCAAACCCCTGACCAGAAAATCTACCAATAACAAGAATTATTATGGCTATAGGCTACGTCGCGCTTGTTCTCCACGCACATCTACCCTTTGTTCGACACCCTGAAAGTGACTATGTGCTGGAGGAAGAATGGCTTTACGAAGCTATTACAGAAACTTATATCCCCTTGTTAAAAGTATTTACAGGGTTAAAGCAAGACGGTATCGACTTTAAAATTACCATGAGTATGACACCGCCTCTGGTGTCAATGCTGCGTGACCCGTTGTTGCAAGAACGCTATGATGAGCATTTAGCCAAGTTAGAAGAACTGGTAGAACTGGAAATTGACCATAATGCTCACAACGGACATATTCGCTATTTGGCGGAACACTACGCTAAAGAGTTTAACGAAGCGCGTCAGATTTGGGAACATTACCAAGGTGACTTAGTAACGGCTTTTAAGCAGTTCCAAGATAGCAATAACCTAGAAATCATCACTTGCGGTGCTACTCATGGTTATTTACCACTAATGAAGATGTACCCGCAAGCTGTATGGGCGCAAATCCAGGTAGCCTGTGAACATTACGAGCAAACTTTTGGTCAACCACCTAGAGGGATTTGGTTGCCAGAATGCGCCTACTATGAAGGTGTGGAAAGAATGCTGGCTGATGCTGGCTTGCGGTATTTTCTGACTGATGGGCATGGCATTTTATACGCTCGTCCCCGTCCCCGCTTTGGTACTTATGCCCCCATTTTTACAGAAACCGGTGTGGCTGCTTTTGGTCGAGATCATGAATCTTCGCAGCAGGTCTGGTCTTCTGAGGTAGGATACCCAGGTGCGCCAGAATATCGGGAATTCTACAAAGATTTGGGTTGGGAAGCGGAATATGAGTATATCAAGCCCTACATTATGCCCAATGGTCAGAGAAAAAACACCGGGATTAAGTACCACAAAATCACCGGTAGGGGCTTAGGACTTTCTGATAAGGCTCTGTATGATCCATATTGGGCGCGGGAAAAGGCAGCAGAACACGCTGCTAATTTTATGTATAATCGGGAAAGGCAATCAGAGCATTTACACGGGATAATGGGTCGTCCGCCGGTGATTGTTTCTCCCTATGATGCAGAATTGTTTGGTCACTGGTGGTATGAAGGGCCTTGGTTTATTGATTATTTATACCGCAAATCCTGGTATGATCAGAAAACCTATGAGATGACTCATTTAGCTGATTATCTCCGCGCTAATCCGACTCAGCAAGTATGTCGTCCTTCTCAGTCTAGTTGGGGTTATAAGGGTTTCCATGAATATTGGTTGAATGACACAAATGCTTGGATTTATCCCCATTTGCACAAAGCCGCAGAACGGATGATTGAACTTTCTACGAGAGAACCAGCTGACGAATTAGAATGGAAGGCACTAAATCAAGCTGCACGAGAGTTGCTGTTAGCGCAATCTTCTGACTGGGCGTTTATTATGCGTACAGGAACGATGGTTCCCTATGCAGTGAGAAGAACGCGATCGCACCTGATGCGGTTTAATAAACTGTATGACGATATCAACATCGGTAAAATCGATAGCGGGTGGTTAGAAAAAATCGAATTAATGGATAACATCTTCCCCCAAATCAACTATCGCGTTTATCGTCCCGTTTGAGAATGAGAGTGTAGGGTACGGGCTTTGATGTAACTATCAAATATTAATCCAGTGAATAAATAAAAACCCCTAGTGATGTAACTGGGGGTTTTTGATTTGGTTTAACTTGACTTTTATCGGGGTAGATTACGGCTGGCATATACATCCATAGCATAAGCGGGAGTGCGATCGCTGTAATCCATATCTTTACCAGTAATCGCTTTAGCCAACTTCTCAAAAGACTCAGAACTCCAGTTGCGCTCATGAATGGGTTTGCTTTGTTCTCCCAAGAAATAAGCTAAAGAACCTAAAACGGAAGCAGCAACCCAGCCTACAACGAGTAATGCAATTAAGATAGTCATTTTTAACTCCAGCTTTTTAATTAATGTAACTTTATGTAAATAAATATAACAAGCTCAAACAAAAATTGCAAATAGAGCCAAAGATGTGCTAACCGATGGCAAAGGTAGAGTATTCCGTACTAGAGCAGGGGGAGCAGGGAGACGCTCTGACACGGGGACACGGGGACGCGGAGAGAAGAGACACGGGGACACGGAGAGAAGAGACACGGGGACAAAAAATCTTATTTCTTCTCTCTTCTTTCTCCCCTCCCCCCTCAGAGTGTCTCCCCTCATCTTTCCTCCTACTCTCTACCTACAGACTTTGCGATCGCTATCATGATCTGGGTATTGCCAGGAGTAGGCAAAATGGCTGACTCCTTTGATTTGGGGGGCAAATCGTCGTAATGCTTGCATTTGGGCTTCTAGGGAGGGACGATTGCTGATGGGGCTACCCCATTTCCCGGCTAAAGCAGGAACGATTTTTGTACCGGGTTTAGCTGCATTTAATACTCTTTGCACTTGAGAGACAATACAGTTAGCTTGACCACAAGTTGCATAGGCCATGGGATGCCATTCCATGGTGCTGGGGAAGCGATCCCAAGGTTGCAAGCGGGAATCAAAACCTTGACCTAAAACTTGATTACCTTCTGGGAAAAACACTACACCGGAAGAAATACCTTGCTGTTGTGCGGGGTAACTAGCCAAGGCGACAAAATCTAAAACTCCTTGCATGGCATGGGCTACAGCTAACTGCCATAACTCTGTCTGCAACAGCAGTTGTTTTTTGTCGGGAGGAAGGGATTTTTCGGCGGTGGTGGGAGTGCGACCTTCCCAGAGGGGTTGGGGTTCTTGGGGATAGAGTTGATCAACTTGGGTGATGTCTGCAACGGTGATATAACCCTTAGTTAAATAGCGGCGGATAAATTCTAACCCTTTGGCGTTTTGAGCGCGACGGAATAAGGCTTCTTGAATGGCAGATGTATATAGCCATAAATCAGAGACTTTGGTGGCGATCGAATTACTGCCCCCTTGACGAGGATAGCGGATGTAATCAAAGAGGATGCCATCGGGACGACGACGCAAAACCTCTTGCACCATGCGGTAATAGTCGGTTTTGGCGGTGGTGTTATAGGGGTCAATAAAGACTTGGGAACTATTATCTACTACATATAAACTGGTTAGTCCCTTACCATTACGAGCGATCGCACTTTCTCGGTCTGGACGTTGGGCATAGGTATAGCCGAAGTTCATCGTGAACATCCAGGCATAAACCTTTAAACCCCTTTCCCGTCCCTGTTTAATGGCTGTGGCTAGTAAATCAATATTTTCGGTTCCTGGTGTCCTTAAAACTGAAGGCCAAACCGTTTGATTAGAACTGCTTGGTAATAACACCCGTCCATCATAAAACACTTCTAAATAAACTTGGTTATAGCCTTGATTGACCATGCGATCCATAATTTTAGCGATCGCTCCTGGTTGCACATCACAAGGATACAACCGTAACCAAATCGCTTGATCATTCGGCCAGTTGCGAGTGCGACACTTTTCTAACTCTTGAGCATGTTGTTTGATTAAGTTCTGATAACGGGCTTGAGCCTTTTTATCGCCTCTGAGTGCTGACAACCGCAGATTTTCTTTTTCCTTGACTGCTTTCTCTGACAACTGGCAACTTTTTATTGACTGCGCCCTTGCTGATTGACTGCCAAAAACGGGTATTAACAAACTACTGGTAATGAGGACAGCTAACAAGCTACGCCACAATAACATTAGTCTGACAGCTTTTAAGGGATGATTGAACATAGAAATGAGTAAAATCTACAGGGCATACTCTATAAATTTCCCATTTTTACAGACATAAAGACGCAAAGGCATGAAGGAAGGCAGGGGAGTAGGGGAGCAGGGAGCAGGGGGGAGGAAGAAATTTATGTTTTTCCAAAACGCCAAAAAGAATTGTCAACGAAAAAATATACTTTTCTGGTCTAAGTTAGTAGAGCTAGTTGAGAGACAGGGAAAGGAAACTATATCAGTAATTTCCACGTTGGAATTTGGAACTACAAGGGAGGATGGGCGGGGAGACTGGACGGGGAGAATTTGGGCGGGGAGACCCCGCCCCTACGGGTTGATGGTTAAGAGCCGCGCTGCAAAGCCGCCTCAACTCTTTGGAATTCTAGTTCTAAACGTTTTTTCAGTTTTTCGGGAACAGGACGGTTAGGATAAGAACTGTAATGTCCCGCCAGAGAATTGAGAGCGGTTCGCATGGTTGTAAAAGAACTGAGAGTAGAAACAGAGGTATCTCTCTGATAACGAGCAGAAAAGTCATTGATTTTTTGACGTGCTTCTGCTTGAGCTGCTGCTTTCTCTGGAGAATCGTTTGGTAGTTCGATCGCTTTTTTGAGGACGCTAACTACTGCTAGAGTATCTTGACGATAATCCCCTGTTAAACTATCAGGACTGCCACCACAGCCTACTAAGCCAATAGCTACCACTAAAACTAAGGCAAGCAAACGCGACCAATAGCTCTTCATAAGCATTTAGTTAAAACAACACTTAAATCAACGTTTATCCTATCTTGGATTGGTATACAGGGGATCAATTTAGGGGAGATGAGGGCAGGGGAGGTGGGGAGATGGGGAGGTGGG